>NZ_JAVFVN010000760.1:0-968 GCF_030910085.1 Stenotrophomonas maltophilia group sp. RNC7
TTCGACCAGCCGGTCGACAAAACGTTCGCGCACGTCCTTGTGGACGAAGACGCGGGTGCCGTTCGAGCAGACCTGACCCGTGGAATAGAAATTGCCGAGCATCGCGCCGCCGATGGCGCTTTCAAGGTGGGCATCGTCGAACACGATGATCGGAGACTTGCCGCCAAGTTCCATCGTGACATGCTTCAGATGTTCGCCCGCTTGCGCCATGATGCGCTTGCCGGTCGGCACGGAGCCGGTCAGTGAAACCTTGGCCGTCAGGCGATGGTTGACGAGTGCGGCTCCTACATCGCCGAAGCCCTGCACGACATTGAACAGTCCGTCGGGCAACCCGGCTTCCTTGTAGGCTTCGGCCAGCGCCAGAGCCGAAAGCGGCGTATTTTCTGACGGCTTGAAGATGAAGGCATTGCCCATTGCGAGCGCAGGCGCGGATTTCCACGCGGCGATCTGGATGGGATAGTTCCACGCGCCGATGCCGACGCAGATGCCGAGCGCTTCGCGGCGCGTATAGGCAAACGAGCCGCCCAGTTCCACGAACTCGCCGTTGAAACCGGAAATGATACCGCCGAAAAACTCCAGCGCATCGGCGGCTGAAGCGGCATCCGCCACCAGCGTTTCCTGAAGCGCCTTGCCGGTATCAAGCGTTTCGAGCTTCGACAGTTTCTTGTTCTTCTCACGCAGGATTTCCGCCGTGCGGCGCAGTATGCGTCCGCGCTCGACGGGCTTCAGCGCGGCCCATTCGCCTTGCGCTTTCAGCGCAGCCGCATAAGCCGCCTCGATCACGCCGGGCGTGGCGGAATAAAGCTTGGCGATCTCTTCACCCGTCGCCGGATAGATGACTGGCAAAGGCTTTCCTGCCTTGTCTTCCACGAATGCGCCGCCGATGAAGTGCGAGGCTTTGGGTTGTACTTTCATTTCTGGTTCCTTGTTTAAGGGAATAGGGGGGTAGGGCAGTAAGGCAGTATGTT
>NZ_JAVFVN010000794.1:0-19474 GCF_030910085.1 Stenotrophomonas maltophilia group sp. RNC7
AGCGTGGCCCGGGCAGTCAACGTGGGCGTAGTGACGGATCGGGGATTCGTATTCGACGTGCGCGGTCGAGATCGTGATGCCACGCGCCTTTTCTTCCGGCGCGGCGTCGATCGAGGAGTAGTCCTTGAACTCGCCACCGAAGCGCTCGGCACCGATCTTGGTCAGTGCGGCGGTCAGCGTGGTCTTGCCGTGGTCGACGTGACCGATGGTGCCGACGTTGACGTGCGGCTTGGTGCGCTCGAACTTACCCTTGGCCATGGCTGCTTATCTCGAATTCGTCTGAGAGGTGATGCTTGAGATGGTGCTCACGAAAGGAATCGAACCTTCGACCTCTTCCTTACCAAGGAAGTGCTCTACCGACTGAGCTACGTGAGCCGAGTTTTGCATTATGACATGAACTCGATAATATTCAAAGTTCATTCAATGGAGCGGGAGACGGGAATCGAACCCGCACCATCAGCTTGGAAGGCTGAGGTTCTACCATTGAACTACTCCCGCGCCGGGAATGTCACAACGTGAAACTGGTGGAGGGAGGTGGATTCGAACCACCGAAGGCGTAAGCCAGCAGATTTACAGTCTGCCCCCGTTGGCCGCTTGGGTATCCCTCCTTACCACCCCAACCCGTTGCCGCCGAAGCGTTGCGGTGTGTGGTGGTGAGCCGCTTATTCTGCTGATCAGGCGGGGGGCTGTCAACGCTTTTTTCCATCTTTTTCACACGTTGTCGCAAACCCATTGATACGCAAGGTTATTGCCCAGGGACCGGCAGGGTCTCGCTGGCGAAAATTGCGACATGGGGGACGCCATCGGCGCCAATCCAGCCCCGATACATGCCCTGGGTGTTGAACGGCATGGCCATTTTTCCGTCTGCGGCAAGCACGATCGCGCCGCCGTCGCCGCCCATCTTCGGAATCATCTCGTTGATCACGCCCCTGCCGGCCTGCTCCGGCGTCTGCCGCTGGTAGCGCATGCGTGCACAGATCTCGTGCGCGGCCGCAGTCCGGATGTAGTACTCGCCCCACCCGGTGCCCGATACCGCGCAGCCCGCGTCGGCCCAGGTACCGGCGCCGATGATCGGCGAATCGCCCACACGGCCATAGCGCTTGTTGGTCATGCCACCGGTGGAGGTGCCGGCAGCAAGCTGCCCCTGCGCATCCAGCGCAACCGCGCCCACCGTGCCGAAGTGCCTTGCGGTCTCCAGGTCGGCGTGCGCCTGGCCACGGGCCTCTTCCTTCAATGCGCGCTGCAGTTGCTGCCAGCGCTTGTCGGTACGGAAATAGGATGGATCGACCAGGCTGATGCCCTGCTCCACCGCGAACGCCTCGGCCCCCTGCCCGACCATCATCACGTGCCTGGACTTCTGCATCACGGTCTGGGCCAGCAGGATCGGGTTGCGCACCCGCTGCACGCCGGCCACCGCACCTGCAGCCTGGGTGGCGCCATCCATCACCGCGGCATCCAGTTCGTTGTGGCCGTCATGGGTGAACACCGCACCCTTGCCGGCGTTGAAGGTCGGATCGTCCTCCAGCACGGTGATTGCCGCAGTGACGGCTGCAAGCGCCGGGCGACCGGCCGCTAGTTCGGCATGGCCCTTCAGCAGCGCCGCGCGCAACGCGCCGCGCGCAGCCTTCTCCTCAGCCGGCGACAGGTCCTTGCGCTCGACGCCGGCGCCGCCGTGGATGACCAGCAGCGGTGAAGCGGCCGGTGCGGCCTGGGCAAGCATGGGCAGGGACAGCAGCATAGACAGCGCCAGGCGCAGTTTCATCGGATACGTCTCCAGCAGGTGGGCAAGGGAGGCATCATCGTAGAGCCGAGCCCATGCTCGGCTGATGCCTCGATTGAAGAGCAGCCGAGCGCGGGCTCGGCTCTACAGCATCCCATGCGTGGCCACAGGATCGCCGGGTCACTGGCGGATGACTTCGATCTCGCCATCGCTGACGTCGGCCACGGCCTGGTAATCGGCCTCGGCCTGGAAATCATCCAGCCGCATGCGGCTGCCGCTGGCGACCACCGTCACCGGCACCGCATGGAAGCGCAGCGGTTCCCCCTCCACCAGGCGATCGGCGTCGCGGCCGGGGCTGACCACCCAGACCTTGCCTTCGCCATCTGCGCTGTAGACCTGGGCCCGGCCATCGGGCTCAACGCACAGGGCGGTGTCCTCATCGACGCCGATGCCGACGATGTCAGGGTCGCCGCTGTCCTGGGCGGCACGTGCCACGAACACGATCAGGCGGCCGAGCCGGTCCCGCTTGTCGAAATGGGTGTCGGTGACCACGCGCTGCAGGTAGGGCATCTGCAGGAAGCCGCTGTCCAGAGTCACGGCACTGCCCATCGGGTCGGCCAGCGCACCGGCCGAGGTGATGCTGCCGCCATCCATGGCGCCATAGGCATAGCCGCCGAGGATGGCCAGGCCAGCGCTGGTACCGGCAATCGGCTTGCCGGCGCGCACATGGGCGTTGAGTGCACGGTTGAGTGCGGTGCCCTTCCAGAAGCGGATATAGCGGGACTGGTCGCCGCCGGCAATGAAGATGGCATCGGCCGCGGCGACCACGCGCAGCACCGCCGGATCATCGGCACCGCGGCGGCTGTCGAAGACCAGGGTCTGCACTGCGGTGGTGCCGCCAATCTCGCGGTACAGGCGGTCCTGCAGTTCGTCGCCACCGGAGGCGCGCAGAATCAGCACACGGCCATTGCCGGCCTGCTTCAGCCACCACTGGAACGCCTCCGGCACCCACTCGCCACCGCCCATCAGCATCATGGCGGGCGCGCGCGGACCGGGACGCGGGGATTCCAGATCGCCGACTTCGTAATAGGCGAAGCCGGGGCCCTGCAGGTCCTGCGCGGGCGCGGCCAGTGGCCAGCCCAGCACCAGCAGCGCCAGCCAAGCGAAGGGGCCAGGCAGGGTCCGGTCGAGGCGTCGCATCTTGATCTCCCTGAACAAAATCGAGTTGCAAGCGTTTTCACTCTTTGCCAGATAGGGGCCCAGTAGTCAAGGACATGAAAAAGGCGTTAAATGCGCGCGCCCATTCCGGAAGTCTGAATGGGGGACAGGGCCCCTCCTCTGCGGGCCGGCTTCATTTCCGAGAATTCTTCATGCGTAGACAGGCGATAGCGTGCTCGATCCAGCTGGCGTTGATGGGCGTGGCTGCTTCCGCGGCGGCCCAGGCACCGGCTTCCTCTTCGGTGCAACAACTGGACGCGGTGCAGGTCACCGGCTCGCGCATTCCGCGCGCCCAGGTGGAAGGCCCCGCTCCGATCACGGTGATCAATGCCGAGCAGATCCGCTCCAGTGGCTTCACCAGCGTGCCGGACGTACTGCGTGCAATGACCCAGAACGGCGGTGAGACGCAGAGCCAGCAGTCTTCCAGTGGCGCCGACTTCTCGCCGGGCGCCCAGCAGGTGGACCTGCGCGGCCTGGGCCCGAACCACACGCTGGTGCTGGTCAATGGCCGGCGCATTGCCGATTTCCCGATGCCGTTCAAGGGCCGCAGCAACTTCACCGATGTCTCCAACATCCCGCTGGGCATGATCGAGCGCATCGAAGTGCTGACCGGCAGCGCCTCGGCCATCTACGGCTCGGACGCGATCGCCGGCGTGGTCAACTTCATCCTGAAGAAGAAGGCCGACGGCACCACGATCGACATGCGCATGGGCACCACCAGCGAAGGCGGTGGCGACTCGTTCGACATGAGCCTGGCCAGCGGTTTCAGCCGCGGCAATTTCAACGCGGTGTACAGCGTCGAGCTGCAGTCGCAGCGCCCGCTGTGGGCGTACGAGCGCGACATCCAGGATTCGACCCAGGACGGCCCCACCGAGGGCTCGCGCATCGCCCGCCGCGCTTACCTGCGCACGGACTACAACGACGACTACCTGGATCCGGGTACGGCCACCTGCGAAGCGCTGGCCGGGCAGAATCAGGGCAGCACCTACCGCGCGTACCGCCCGCGCTACGGCTACTACTGCGGCAGCGACAGCTCGATCGGCTACGGCACCATCCTCAGCAAGCGTCGCGGCGCCAATGGCTACGCGTCGCTGAGCTACGACTTCGACAACGGCCAGCAGTGGTTCGCCGATGTGCAGCTGGGCTACCACACGATGTCGCTGATGCGCGACGTCACCCAGTGGGGCCGCATGGATGCCAACGGTGATGAGTCGGGCTACTTCAACAACGAAGCCACTGGCGAGATCGAGTTCTGGCAGCGCCAGTTCTCGCCCGAGGAAATGGGCGGCCTGCGCAACGCCATGGTGCGCAGCACGCAGAAGACCTTCAGCGTGACCACCGGCTTCAAGGGCAACCTGATTGGCAACTGGGATTACGAAGCGGCGTTGAGCCATTCGCAGTACCAGTCGCGCATCAGCTGGGCACAGATCATTGCCGCCAAGGCCAATGACCTGTTCCTGGGCCCGCAGCTGGGCGTGGACGACGACGGTTTCCCGGTCTACAACGCCGATCCGTCACGGCTGTACCGTCCACTGACCCGCGCCGAGTACGACTCGATCGCGGCGCGTACCACTTACACCCCGAAGTCGCGGACCGAGACGGCCGCGTTCACGCTGACCAATTCCACGCTGTTCGGCCTGCCGGGCGGTGACGCCGGCTTCGCCGCGACCGTGGAAGTGGGCCAGCAGGCGTACTCGCTGAATCCCGATCCGCTGGCGACCCAGTACTACTACTACAGCTGGAAGGATTCGGGCGGCAACGGTTCGCGCAACCGCTGGGCGACGGCTGCGGAGCTGCGCATGCCGCTGCACGAGACGGTCAACCTGAGCGTGGCGGGCCGCTACGACCAGTACCGCTATTCCGGCCACACCATCGGCAAGGCGACCTGGAGCGGCGGCCTGGAATGGCGCCCGATCGATACCCTGCTGGTGCGCGGCTCCTACGGCACCGCATTCCGTGCACCGGACCTGCACTATGTGTTTGCCGGACCGGGCAACGACGAGACCAGCGCCGAGGATCTGTACACCTGCCGCCTTGAGGAAGCCAGCGACTGTTCCGATTACGAGCGCAACCTGATCCGCAGCCGCACCGGCAACCGCCAGCTCGACCCGGAAACCAGCACCTCGTGGAGCGCCGGCTTCGTCTGGTCGCCGGCGATCGGCCTGGACCTGTCGGTGGACTGGTTCGACATCGACATGCGCAACCAGGTGCAGGACATGGACGTGCGCGCGATACTGGCCAGTGAAGCGAACTGCCGCCTGGGTACTGCCGACATCAACTCGCCGACCTGCGTGGACGCGCTCGACCGCATCACCCGCACCAGTGATGGCCGCCTGTACGGCGTGCGTGTCGCCCCGATCAACGTCGCCCGCGAATCTACCTCCGGCATCGACGTCGGCCTGCGCTACCGCCTGCAGACCGGCATCGGCGACTTCGTCCTCAACGGCACGCACACCTGGGTGAAGAAGCACGACTTCCAGCGCTACCCCGGTGACCCCGTCGAAGATCAGTTCGCGGTCAACAGCGGTTTCGACATTCCGCGCACCAAGACCAGCCTGAGCGTGACCTGGGAGAAGGATGCGTGGTCGGCCACGGTCTATGGCTCGCGCCTGGGCAAGCTGCCGACCTCGGACAGCTACGACCAGATCTTCGAGTGGGACAGCGGTGACAGCCCGTACATCAAGGCGACCTACCGCTACAACGCGTCGCTGCAGTACCGCTTCGACGACCACGCGCGCCTGTCGCTGTCGGTGGTCAATGTGTTCAACAAGATGCCGCCGAAGGACCGTACGTACACCGCTTACCCGTACTACGACGTGTCCTGGTTCGACAGCGTCGGCCGCACGATCAACCTGCAGTACACCCACAAGTTCGGTGGCAGCGCATTGTAAGCGCGGTTACGCAGGACGTGGACGACGGGGCCCGCCATTGGCGGGCCTTGTTGTTTGGGAACCTGGCTCTGGTAGATGCCCACCTTGGTGGACACTGATATGCCACGCGCCCACCAAGGTGGGGCGACTACCAGAGCGGGCCACGCGGGTTTTCCACACCGCACGTGGAAAGCGATGGGAACTTGGTGTGGACAAGTGGGCGCGATCCTTGTCTCACAGGCATTTCCGGGCGTGGTGATTTTTTGTCCACGGCCCCGATTGTTTTCCACACGGTACGTGGAGAGCGATGGGAACTTGATGTGGACAAGTGGGTGCGAGCATTGCACCGCAGGCGTTTCGAAGCGCGGTGAAAATTTGTCCAGGTCACGCGGGCGAGAGCCGAGCCCACGCTCGGCTCCTGCTGGCATCAGCCGAGCATGGGCTCGGCTCTACATCAGGTTCGTCGGTTTTCCACACCTGGCGTGGAAAGCGATGGGAGTTTGCTGTGGACAAGTGCCGGCGAACGTCACGCCGCAAGCGTTTCGCAGCGTGGTGATTTTTTGTCCATCGCCGGAAACGCGAACGCCCCGCACAAGGCGGGGCGTCCGGGGTCGATCCGTTGCCGCCGGATCAGACGTTGAAGCGGAAGTGCAGGATGTCGCCTTCCTGCACGCGGTATTCCTTGCCTTCCAGGCGCAGGCGACCGGCTTCCTTGGCGCCAGCTTCGCCCTTGTACTTGATGAAGTCGTCATACGCGATGGTTTCGGCGCGGATGAAGCCCTTCTCGAAGTCGGTGTGGATGACCGCGGCGGCCTGGGGGGCAGTGGCACCCTTGCGCACCGTCCACGCGCGGACTTCCTTCACGCCTGCGGTGAAGTAGGTCTGCAGGCCCAGCAGGCTGTAGGCCGCATTGATCACGCGGTTCAGGCCCGGCTCGCTCAGGCCCAGGTCGGCCAGGAAGGTATCGCGGTCTTCGTCGTCGAGCTGGGACAGCTCTTCCTCGATCGCGGCCGACACCGGCACCACCTGCGCGCCTTCTGCGGCGGCATGCGCGCGCACGGCTTCCAGGTGCGGGTTGTTCTCGAAACCGTCTTCCAGCACGTTGGCGATGTACATCACCGGCTTCAGGGTCAGCAGGAACAGGTCGCGCACCAGCGCCTTCTCTTCCTCGTCCAGGCCGGCCGAGCGGCCGGCCTTGCCGTCGGACAGTGCCGCCTGCAGCTTGGCCAGCACCGGCTTGCGCGCCGCTGCATCCTTGTCGCCGCCCTTGGCCGCACGCTCGGCACGGTTCAGTGCCTTCTCGACGCTGTCCAGGTCGGCCAGCGCCAGCTCGGTATCGATGGTTTCGATGTCCGAGATCGGATCGACCTTGCCGGCCACGTGCACGATGTCGCCATGCTCGAAGCAGCGCACCACGTGAGTGATCGCATCGACTTCGCGGATGTGCGCCAGGAACTTGTTGCCCAGGCCTTCACCGCTGGCGGCACCGGCCACGAGGCCGGCGATGTCGACGAACTCGACCGCGGTCGGGATGACCTTCTGCGGGTTGATGATGCCCGCCAGCTCGTTCAGGCGCGGATCCGGCACCGGCACGATGCCGACGTTCGGCTCGATGGTGCAGAACGGGAAGTTCGCCGCGGCGATACCCGCCTTGGTCAGCGCATTGAACAGGGTCGACTTGCCGACGTTGGGCAGGCCGACGATGCCGCATTTGATACCCATGGGTTGAATCCGGGTTTGAGTGTAAGTGGATGATTCGGGATTCAAGGCTCGCCTGCGGGCATGCCCTCAATCCCCAATCGTCCTTCCAGTAGCCCAAGCTAGAACGCAGCGTACAGCTTGTGCTTCTCAGCATAGGCCTGCAGTGCAGCAGAAAGCTCTAGCCTCTCCTCAGTCTCACAAAATCTCTGGCTCAAGCGGTCCAGCAGAACTTCGACACCATCCGGCAACTCATTATGCTGACCGTACATTTTCTCCCACCGGACACCTTCGTCCTTGGGCACGGCGTCGTCACCGAACAGCACCATCTTGGCTTCTTTGAGCACGTCGCCCAATTCGACCAGCCCCATTTCTTCAAGACCTGCGAGCGTCTCTTCGTAATAGGCACCCGAGTAACTGTCGAAGTACGTACCAATGCCGCCACGCCAGACTTCGCTACTTGTCACCGAAACCGCGAAGTAGCGCTGATCTGGCGTCAGCATTCCTGAGAATCCACAGCCCGAACCGCCTTCCTGTTCCACCAGCCAGTTCCAGTGGCGCCCCGCAGCGGAATTCTCGTATCGGTCCAGCTCTTCGCGCATTTCCTTGTTTCGCACCTTCGCCTCTTCCATGCTTTGCCGCGTGCCATTCCGGCACGGCATGCATAGCCCATCGTTCCGGGCCGCCGTCGCCAGCAGGATCATGGCGCCACACACGGTGCAGGGAGTACGCGGGTCGGTCATGGTCAGCGCGGAGTATGCAGCCGCTTCATCGCTTCGTTGAAATCGCCCTGCACCGCCAGCGGCAGCACGTCGATCGCATCGTCGATGGCGCGCGCGATCAGCACGTCGTCTTCCTTGGATGGGCGACCGAGCACCCAGCCCACCACGCGGTCCTTGTGGCCGGGATGGCCGATGCCCACGCGCAGGCGATGGAACTTGCCGTGGCCGAGCAGGCGGATGGTGTCACGCAGGCCGTTCTGGCCACCGTGGCCGCCGTCGAACTTCAGCCGCGCCACGCCGGGCGCCAGGTCCAGTTCGTCGTGGGCCAGCAGGGTTTCTTCCGGTTCGATCTTCCAGAACCGCTGTGCGGCGGTGACCGACTTGCCGCTGAGGTTCATGAAGGTGGCGGGCTTGAGCAGCCACACCGTCTGCCCGGCGATCTCGACCTTGGCGGTCTCACCGAACAGCTTGCTGTCCACATTCCATCGCGCACCGGCTTTCTCCGCCAGGGCCTCAACGAAATGAAACCCGGCATTGTGCCGGGTCCGGGCGTGTTCCGATCCGGGATTGCCCAGACCGACGATCAGTCGCAGTCCTGCCATGGTTCCTTCCAATACGGTGCCTGCCCGCAGGCAGGCACCGTAACGGTATTACTCGGCGGCAGCCGCTTCTTCGTCAGCCTCGTCGGCCTTGCCGGCCTTGGCGGTGACGATGGCGTCGTCATGGTCCTTGCCCAGCGCCAGGGCCGGGATTTCCACGCCCTTCGGCAGCTTGATGTCGGACAGGTACACCACGTCACCGGCCTTCAGCTCGCCCAGGTCGACTTCGATCGACTCCGGCAGGTCCTTCGGCAGGCAGGTGATGGTCACTTCCTTCAGTTCGTGGGTGACCACGACGTCGGCAGCCTTGCCGGCCGGCGAGGTGTCTTCGTTGACGAAGTGCAGCGGGACCGAAGCGGTCAGGGCTTCGTTCTCGTTCACGCGCTGGAAGTCCAGGTGCATGATCAGCTGCTTGTACGGGTGGCGCTGCATGTCACGCAGCAGGACCTTCTGCACCTGGCCGTCCAGGTTCAGGTCCAGGATCGAGGCATAGAACCACTCGTTCTGCTGGGCCAGCCAGATTTCGTTGTGGTCCAGGCTGATGGCGACCGGCTCGGCGTTGCCGCCGTACACGATGGCCGGGATCACACCCGCGTGACGCAGGCGGCGGCTCGCACCCTTACGCTGCAGTTCACGCTTGGTGACCTTGATTTCATGGGTCTTCGACATTTTCGACTACTCAGGTTGTTGCCTCGCCTTTCGGCGTGGCGGTTGAAGATGCTTCCGCGACCAGAAGCACCCGGGGTATGTCCCCGCCGTTGCCGGCAGGGACGAAAAACTCAGTCGACGTACAGCGAGCTGACCGACTCGCCGAAGGCGATGCGGCGCATCGTTTCGGCCAGCATCTCCGCCACGCTCAGCTGGCGGATCTTGCTGCATACCCGCGCGGCATCCTTCAGCGGGATGGTGTCGGTCACCACCAGCTCGTCGAGCTGGGAATTGGTGATGTTGTCCACCGCCGGGCCCGACAGCACCGCGTGGGTGCAGTAGGCGGCGACCTTGAGCGCACCGCGCGCCTTCAGGGCAGCGGCAGCGGCGCACAGGGTGCCGGCGGTATCGACGATGTCATCGACCATCACGCAGGTCTTGCCTTCGACGTCACCGATGATGTTCATCACGGTGGAGACGTTGGCGCGCGGGCGGCGCTTGTCGATGATCGCCAGGTCGGCGTCATCCAGGCGCTTGGCCACCGCACGGGCGCGGACCACGCCGCCCACGTCCGGCGAGACGACGATCAGGTTCTCGGTGCCGTAGGCGCGCCAGATGTCGGCCAGCAGCAGCGGGGACGCATACACGTTGTCCACCGGAATATCGAAGAAGCCCTGGATCTGGTCGGCGTGCAGGTCGACGGTCAGCACGCGATCAGCGCCCGCGGTGCTGAACATCTTCGCCGCCAGCTTGGCGGTGATCGGCACGCGCGAGGAGCGCATGCGGCGATCCTGGCGCGAGTAGCCAAAGTACGGCACCACGGCGGTCACGCTGGCCACCGATGCGCGCTTGAGCGCGTCGATCAGCACCAGCAGTTCCATCAGGTTTTCCGCGCTCGGCGCGCAGGTCGGCTGGATCACGAACACGTCCTGCTTGCGGACGTTCTCTTCGATCTCCACCTGCACTTCGCCATCGGAGAAGTGCGAGACCAGCGCCTTGCCCGGGCGAACCCCCAGTTCCTTGCAGATGTTCTGCGCCAGACGTTTGTTGGCGTTGCCGGAAAAGACCAGCAGGTTCGGGGACTCTTGCATCATGATTGTCTCGGGCGGGGACGAGTGGCGGGGATCCGGGGGCGGCAAGGACCCGGATGGACCCTTGCTGCTGACAACACCGCGGTTGTTTCCACGTCCCGCGCGGGCGATGCGCTGGAAGGCGCGGACACAGCCGCTATTGGCAGGGGCGGTAGGATTCGAACCTACGAATGCCAGGATCAAAACCTGGTGCCTTGGGCCTCTTGGCGACGCCCCTGCATTGATAAATCAGTGTTGCTCGAGTGCATCCAGCAGTGGCGAACGCGCAACGCCCGCAGCCACCCTTGCCCGCAACTCCTTCGGCAATTTCGACCGTCCCTGCTCTGCAGCAGACTGCGACGCGAATTCGACGAAACAACCACTCCCCGAACCGGTCAGCCGCGCCGTGCCGATGTCGCTCAACGCGGCAAGCGCTGCCTCGACGGCAGGCTCACGGCGGCGCAGCACCGGTTCGAACGCGTTCCCGACCAGGGTCCCGGAAGCGAAGTCCTCTATTTTCGCCACTGGGCTGTCGCGCGTCAAATCCGGGTCTGCAAACAGGGCCGGCGTGGGAACATGAACGCCCGGTTCGACCACCACATACCAGGCCGGCGCCAGCGTGATCGGCTGCAGGCGCTCGCCCACCCCTTCGGCCCAGGCGTTGCGGCCGCGCACGAACACCGGCACGTCGGCGCCCAGGCGCAGGCCCAGCGCGGCCAGCGCCTCTTCGTCCAGCCCGGCCTGCCAGAGCCGGTTCAGCACCACTAGTACCGTGGCCGCATCGGACGAGCCGCCACCGAAGCCGCCACCGGCTGAAACATGCTTTTCAACGATGATGTCCGCACCTTGCGCGACATTGGTCGACTCTTTCAGCAGCTTCGCGGCACGTACCGCCAGATCGTCGGCCTCGGCCACGCCCGCCAGGCCCTCGCCGTGCCGGCGCACCTGGCCGTCTTCACGCAGGCGCAGGCCGATGCGATCGCCCCAGTCCAGCAGGCGGAACACGGTCTGCAGTTCGTGGTAGCCGTCGGCCCGGCGGCCGGTGACGTGCAGGAACAGGTTCAGCTTGGCCGGGGCCGGCCACCAGGACCAGCCCGCGTCGTCGACTGCCCCGCTCATGGCGTGACCTGGCCCCACTGGTCCACCAGCAGGCGCACCTTGGCGTCACCATTGCTGGCCTCGATCCGGCGCGGCAGCGCCGGCCGTCCGGCGTCGGCCGGGTACCAGTCCAGATACTGTACCTGCCAGCCCATCTGCTGCATGCGGCGGGGCCGGCCTTCGCCGTCGCGTTCGACCGTCTCGGGGCCGGCGGCGTCGCCGGCCACCAGGCCACGGATCCACTCCGGCAACTGGTTGACCGGAATGTCCCAGCCGGTCGCCTCCAGCAACAGCTGCTGGGCGTCCTCGCCGTCGCGCGGGCCGCCCGCCAGTCCTTCCAGGCGGCCAGCTTCGGAATGGGTATCGCCGGTCAGCTTCCAGCTCTGCCGGGTCACCGGCGCGCTCAACTCCACCACGTAGCGGCGGCCTTGCTGCTTCCAGTCGATGCGACCGCTGCCGCCGTCCTTGCCCTTGCTGACCGCGACCCGGCCCTGGAAGGCCCAGTCCGGCTGTGCATGCAGGGCGGCCACACGCGCCGCTTCGGCCTGCGCCGCTTCGGCCGAAACTGTCTCGACCACCGCCGGTGGCGGGGTCTTCTGCGTGCCCACGCTGGTACAGGCGGTCACCGCCAGGGTCGCAGCCGCCAACAGCAGCGGCCGGATCAGGGAAACACTCATGGATTGAATTTCTCGCGGGCGCGCAGCAGCGCGCGGTTTTCAGGGTCGAGCTTGGCCGCTTCGTCGAAGAAGTGGCGGGCCTCGTCATGCTTGCCCAGCACCCACAGCACTTCGCCGACATGGGCGGCAATCTCCGGGTCCTTGGCCAGGGTCCAGGCCCGGCGCAGCTGCACCAGCGCTTCGTCCTTGCGGCCCAGGCGATACAGCACCCAGCCATAGCTGTCGACGATGGCAGCGTTGTCCGGCTCGGCGACGCGGGCGCGGTCGATCAGCTCCAGCGCCTCCTGCAGGCGCCCGGTGCGGTCAGCCAGGGTATAGCCCAGCGCGTTCAGCGCCGGCACGTTTTCCGGATCGGTCACCAGGATCTTGCGCAGGTCGGCCTCGGCGCGCGGAATATCGTCACGACGCTCCCAGGTGAGCGCGCGGGCGTACAGCAGGCCATTGTCATCCGGGTAGGCGGCCAGGCCGCGGGCCAGCGCATCCAGTTCGCCAGCACTGTCATCGCCGCGCTGGCGCAGCTCGGCCTCCAGCAGATACGCGTCACGGCGCACATCATCATCGACCACCGCGTCGGACTGGATCGCGTGCACCTCATCCAGTGCCTGTGGCAGCCGTCCGGCCAGGGCCTGGGCGTTGGCCGCACGCAGGCGCGCCTCGCTCAGCTCATCACCGCCGGGCACACTGTGGTACCACTGCACCGCCTCGGGATAGCGCTTCAGGTATTCGGCGATCTTGCCCAGCAACAAGCGCTGCGCGGGGTCCGGCTTGGCCGCCTGCCGCGACAGTTCGTTGTAGAGGTTGGACAGCGCCGCCTTGTCGCCCTGCTTGGCCAACAGTGAAGCGCGCATGCCCCAGGTCTGCACATCCTGCGGGCCGAATGCCAGTACGCGCTCGGCCGCAGCCGGTTGCCCCAGGCTGTCGTAGGCGATGGCCACCGCATTGCGCAGCTCGGGGTCCTGCCGGGTCTTCGGCTCGACGTCGTGCAGCAGCGACAAGGCCTTGTCGGTCTCGCCGGCCTGCTGCAGCTGGCTGGCACGCAGCAACGCTACGCGCGGTTCTTCGGGGAAGCGCCTGACCACTTCATCGATCATGCGCCGCGCCAGGTCGGGCTTGTCCATGCGCAGGGCGAGGCGGCCGAACTCCTGCCAGGCCTCGATCTTCGGTGGAATCGCATTGGCATCGACCAGCTCGCCGAGCACCTGCGCCGGCACCGCCGGGTCGCGGCCACCGCCGATCAGCGCGGCCAGGGCGAACTTCCAGCCGCGCTCGTCGGGGTCGGCCAGCAGCGCCTGCAATTCAGTGCGGGCGGCCTTTACATCGCCCTGGCGCATGGCCAGCGCACCGGCGGCGCTGCGCATGGTCAACGAACGCGGGGCGCGCTGCTGCCACAGGGCCAGGCCCTTGGCGGCGCTGGCGTCATCGTTGGCAAGCATGGAGATACGGGTCGCGCGCTCGGCCAGGCCAGCATCGCCGTCAGTCTGCTGCGCGGCCTGCAGGTACCAGCGCGCGGCCTCGGCCAGCTTGCCGGCCTGCAGGGCGAACTCACCGGCCATCACCGGCTCCAGCGCCAGTTCCCCGGTGGCCGCGGCCCGCACGGGGGCCTTGGGCGGCACCGCCGCCAGGGCCTGGGCGCAGGCCAGGGACAGCAGCAGAACACTGGGGATGCGAATCAATGCGGGCATCGTCGGCATCGGGGCCTTAAAATGTCGTCCAATGGCCAGCAGCTTATCGCAAGCAACTGAACAATGACCCTGTGGGTGCTCGGACTGAATCACCAGACCGCACCGGTGGAGCTGCGCGAGCGCGCGGCCTTCGCCGGTGAGGCGTTGCCGCGTGCGCTGGGCTCGCTGCGCGATACCCCGCAGATCGCCGAGGCGGTCCTGCTGTCCACCTGCAACCGCACCGAGCTGTACGCCGTGGCCGAGTCGGCACAGGCGCTGGACCAGTGGCTGCGCAGCCAGGCCGGTGACCTGCAGGGTTATCTGTACCAGCATGCCGATGCCGAGGCTGTGCGCCACCTGTTCCGGGTCGCCACCGGGCTGGATTCGATGGTGCTGGGCGAACCGCAGATCCTCGGCCAGGTGAAGGACGCCTGGTCGACCGCGCGCGACCATGGCCTGCTCGGCCAGCGCCTGGACCGCCTGTTCCAGCAGACCTTCTCGGTGGCCAAGCGGGCGCGCACCGATACCCAGGTCGGTGCCAACCCGGTATCGGTGGCGTCGGCCGCGGTGCGCCTGGCGCAGAACGCGTTCGCCCGGCTGGACGACTCCACCGTGCTGCTGGTCGGTGCCGGCGAGACCATCGAGCTGGCTGCACGGCACCTGAGCGAAGGCAAGGTGCGGCGGCTGCTGATCGCCAACCGCACCCTGGCCCACGCGCAGGAACTGGCCAGCCGCCACGGCGGCGTGGCCCTGCCGCTGACCGAACTGGACCGCCACCTGGGCGAGGCCGACGTGGTGTTCTCGGCCACCGCCGCGCGCGAGCCGGTGATCCATCGCGAGATGGTGGCCAAGGCCCTGCGCGCCCGCCGGCACAAGCCGATGCTGCTGTTCGACCTGGCCGTTCCGCGCGACATCGAAGCCGAGGTCGGCACGCTCAACGATGCCTTCCTCTACACCGTCGATGACCTGGAACGCGCGGTGGAAGACAACCGCCGTGGCCGCCGCGAGGCCGCCGCCGAAGCCGAGGCGATCATCGACCTGCAGGTATCGCGTTACGTCGAGACCCAGCAGGCCAGTGCCCATCAGGCGCCTTTGCGGCAGCTGCGTGCGTTCGGCGAGGCCACCCGCGCCGAGTTGCTTGAGCGCGCACGCCAGCAGCTGGCCAACGGCAAGCCCGCCGACGAAGTGCTGGAACTGCTGGCGCACGGCCTGACCAACCGCCTGCTGCATCCGCCGACCGCCGCACTGCGCGCCGCCGCGCTGAGTGGCGATGCCGACCTGACCCGCGCCGCCGCGCGCCTGTTCCCGGCCACGCCGGGCTACCGCCACCCACCCGTGAGACCCGATGACGCCGACCCTGCGCCGTAAGCTGGAAGCGCTGGCCGAGCGCCGCGAAGAACTGGAACGCCTGCTCGCCGAACCCGATGTGGTCGCCGACAACACCCGTTTCCGCGACCTTTCGCGCGAATTCGCCCAACTGGAGCCGGTCGCTGCCGCGCTCGCCGATGAAGCCCGTGCCAAGGCCGACCTGGCCGCCGCCGAAGGCATGCGCGCCGACCCCGACCTGCGCGAGCTGGCCGACGAGGAAATCGCTGCTGCACAGGCGCGCCTGCAGGAACTGGAGCAGGAGCTGGCGCTGCTGCTGGTGCCGCGCGATCCGCGCGACGAAGGCAACCTGTTCCTGGAAGTGCGCGCCGGCACCGGCGGCGACGAAGCCGCGATCTTCGCCGGCGACCTGTTCCGCATGTACGCCCGCTATGCCGAGCGCCAGGGCTGGAAGGTCGAGATCGAATCGGACAACCCCGGCGAGCATGGCGGCTACAAGGAAGTGGTGGCGCGTGTGGTCGGCCGTGGTGCGTTCTCGCGCCTGAAGTTCGAATCGGGCACGCACCGCGTGCAGCGCGTGCCGGCCACCGAATCGCAGGGCCGCATCCATACCTCGGCCGCGACCGTGGCAATCATTCCCGAGGCCGACGAAGTCGATGACATCGTCATCAACCCGGCCGACCTGAAGGTGGATACGTTCCGCTCGTCCGGTGCCGGTGGCCAGCACGTCAACAAGACCGAGTCCGCGATCCGCATCACCCACGTGCCAACCGGCGTGGTGGTGGAGTGCCAGACCGAGCGCAGCCAGCACGCCAACCGCGACAAGGCGATGAAGCGCCTGAAGGCGCAGCTGCTCGATGCCGAGCGCCAGCGCCAGGACGCGGCACAGGCCGAGTCGAGGCGCCTGCAGGTCGGCAGCGGCGATCGCAGCCAGCGCATCCGCACCTACAACTTCCCGCAGGGCCGGATCACCGACCACCGCGTGGAAGGCCTGACGTTGTACGACCTGCCCAACATCCTGGCCGGTGACCTCGACCCGCTGCTGCAGCGGCTCAGCCACGAACACCAGGTCGACGCCCTGGCCCAGCTGTCGGCGGGCTGAGCACGATGACGGCCTGGCAGCAGCGGCAGCACCTGCAGCAGGCGATCGCACGCCAGCCCGGCGACTTCGTCGCCTGGGTGATGCTGGCCGACCTGGAACTGGAAGCCGGCGACATCGCTGCCGGCGAGCAGGCCGCACGACGTGCCCTGCAGCTGCGCCCCAACCACCCCGAAGCGCTGGCGCGGCTGGGGCGCGTGGCGTGGATGGCCGGCGCGCACGCCGACGCGGCGAAGCTGCTCGGCCAGGCCTCGGCATTGGCCCCGCAGCACCCGGGCATCGCGTTGTGGCTGGGCCACGCGCTGGAAGATGCCGATGACGCCGAAGGGGCGGCGACGGCCTATCGCCGCGCGCATGCGCTGATGCCGGGCGAACCCTACATCGCGGCCCAGCGCCTGGCCTGGCAGCGCCGCCTGTGCGACTGGCAGGACGTGGACACGCTGGCTGCGCAGGTGCGCAACGCGCTCGCCGCGGGTCAGGGCGCGGTGGAACCCTTCGCCTTCCTCAACGAAGACGCCAGCGCTGCGGAGCAGTTGGCCTGTGCGCGCGCACGCGCCGCGGTCGTTGCGTCGGCGGTGCGCCCCCTTCCTGCAGTGAAGGTTCGCGAGCACGGCGCGTTGCGCGTCGGCTTCCTCTCCAATGGCTTCGGCGCCCATCCCACCGGGCTGCTGACCGTGGCCCTGCTCGAACACCTGCGCCCTGACCCGGCGCTGCAGCTGCACCTGTTCGCGCTGAACCGCGCCGATGGCAGCCGCATCCGCGAACGCCTGCAGGCTGCGGCCCGCCTGCATGACGTGGCCGCACTGCGGCATGCCGACATCGCGGCCCGCATCCGTGCACAGGGCATCGACCTGCTGTTCGACCTGCGCGGCTGGGGGGGCGGCGGCACGCCCGAAGTGCTGGCCATGCGCCCGTCCCCGTTGCAGCTGAACTGGCTGGCCTACCCCGGCACATCAGGTGCGCGCTGGCTGGATGCCGTGGTCGCCGACGAATTCGTGCTGCCGGCATCGCTGGAACCTCACTTCAGCGAACGCGTCCTGCGCCTGCCACGTGCGTTCCAGCCCTCGGACAACACCCGCGTACTGGAACCGGCACCGTCCCGCGCCGAGTGCGGGCTGCCCGAACACGGCGTGGTGTTCTGCTGCTTCAACAACAGCTACAAGCTCAACCCGCGCAGCATGGGCCGCGCCTTCGCGGTGCTTCAGGCCGTGCCCGGCAGCGTGCTGTGGCTGCTGTCCGGGCCCGGCAAGGCCGATGCGCGCCTGCGTGCGGCCGCGCAGGCCGCCGGCCTGGATCCGGCGCGCCTGGTGTTCATGACCAAGCTGCCGCATCCGCAGTACCTGGCCCGCTATCAGCTGGCCGACCTGTTCCTCGACACACATCCCTACAACGCGCACACCACCGCCTCCGATGCGCTGTGGGCCGGCTGCCCGGTACTGACCTGCCCGGGCGATACCTTCGCCGCGCGCGTGGCCGGCAGCCTCAACCATCATCTGGGTCTTTCGCGGATGAACGTTGCCGACGATGCGGCGTTCATCGCCACCGCCAGCGCGCTGGGCAACAACCCGGCGGCGCTGGCAGCGTTGCGAGCCGAACTGGCGCAGGCACGCGAAGACAGTGGCCTGTTCGACATGGCCGGATTTGCCCACGACCTTTCGGCGCTGCTGCAGCATCTGGCGGGCGAACAGGGCTGGCAGGGCCTCGACATCGCCTGAGCGATCCCTGCGCTACGCTCGGGATTCCTCCCCGCGTGGTGTGACGATGGCCAAGCTCAAGCGCAAGGACTACGACGAACTGCTGCTGCCGCTGCAGCTGGAACTGACTGCAATGGCGCGCTGGGTTCAGTACAGCGGGCAACGCCTGCTGGTGCTGTTCGAAGGCCGCGATACAGCCGGCAAGGGCGGTGCGATCCAGGCCATCAGCCAGCATCTCAACCCGCGCCAATGCCGGGTGGTGGCGCTGCCCAAGCCCACCGACCGCGAAGCCACGCAGTGGTACTTCCAGCGTTACGCCGCGCATCTTCCCGCCGCCGGCGAGATCGTGCTGATGGACCGCAGCTGGTACAACCGTGCCGGTGTTGAACGGGTGATGGGTTATTGCAGCGAAACCGAGTACCAGCAGTTCCTGCGCCAGGCGCCGGTGTTCGAACAGCTGCTGGTGGACGACGGCATCCTGCTGTTCAAGTACTGGTTGTGCGTGGACCAGGAGCAGCAGGAAAAGCGCTTCGCCGAACGCCATCTCGATCCGCTGAAGGGCTGGAAGCTCTCACCGGTCGACCTGAAATCACGCAGCAAGTACAGCGCGTACACCGAGGCCCGCGAGGCGATGCTGCGTGCGACGCATCGCGAGGCGGCGCCGTGGACACTGGTGGATTTCAACGACCAGCGGCTGGGCCGGCTGACCCTGGTGCGAAACCTGCTGGACCGGTTGCCGGATACGCGGGTGGATGCACCGTTGCCGGAGCTGCCGAAGCTGAAGGGCAAGCTGCATCGCGAGCACTACGATGTGCTGAAGCCGATCGAGGACTTCCCGGTCGAGGGATAGGGTTGGTCGGCAGGGCCTGCGGCCCTGCACCTGCCGAAGCCAGAGCAACGGCAACAGCAACAGCAACGGCGGGCTTCCTGCGGGATGGCGGGGCGGGTCCGGGTGCGGGGGGCGCTGCAAGTACGTCCATGCAAGCTCGGTCGCCGCATCCATGCGGCTCACGCCCCCGCACCCGGCCCCACCCCGCCTTCGACAGATTTCCGCGATCTGTCGGTGATCCACACCATGTGTGGATGCTCTTCGAATTCAATTCGAAATATTCGATTTGTCTGGAGAATCATCCACGCATGGCGTGGATCTACCAGACATGAGGAATCTGTCAGAGGTGGGGCGGGGGGGGGGGGGGGGGGGGGGGGGGGCGGGGGGGGGGGGGGGGCGGGGGGGCGCCGCCGGCCCCCCCCCCCGCCGCCCCCCCCCCCCCCCCCCCCCCCCCCCCCCCCCCCCCCCCCCGCCATCCCACGGATAGCCCGCTGTTGCTGTTGCTTCGGCTGTTGCTGTTGCTGCCGGCCAGCGGCCGGCACTAC
>NZ_JAVFVN010000796.1:0-392 GCF_030910085.1 Stenotrophomonas maltophilia group sp. RNC7
GACTTTTATATTGTTAAAATATGCATTTATACTTGTTCCCATCCCAGTTGCAAAAGCACTACCTGTTAGTAGCATTATTACTAAAGTAAAAATAATTCCGGATACAAAACTTCTCCATTGCTTGAACATTTGTCTTTCCTCCTCTAAACATTTTTATTATCAAAGATTCAACACATATCTATTATGATAAGAATACTCCCGTCCAATATTGACTATCTACTTATTATACTAATACAATATTTAATATCAAAAGTGCTGCATAATCTAGGGACTTAAGCTTAAACATTTGGTATTTTCCTTCTTATTAAAAGTTTGATAATTATAGCAATCAATATAATCAATGCAACAGCAAATCCATTTACTTGAATGCTTGTATACCAAGGTGCGGATTG
>NZ_JAVFVN010000094.1:0-442 GCF_030910085.1 Stenotrophomonas maltophilia group sp. RNC7
GTATGCTGAAGCACGACCTGACCGCTGCCGAACTTGATGCAGTAGAATGTTCGGTAATATTCCGGGATCGAGTAGCCGTCATCGCCTTGCGGATCATAGTGCCTGCCGTCGGCATGATGACCAGATAACGATCTTGCGGGCTGAACAGCACATGCGTATATTCCTCGAAATACGCGTTTGTCTCCAACTACTCCCAATCTAATCCGGGACAAGCATACTCGGCATGGATCCGCTTTTCAGAACATCATACACTTTGACGATCCCTACACCCAGACCAACCACCAAGTACCGCGAATCGGGGCTGAACGCCAGACCGGCCTCTTGCCGCCTTTTCCTCCTCATACAACTTCATATTATCGGAAAAAGAGGCAGCCTCTGTCCCGTCCTCCGTATTCAGCAGCTTCAGCAAGCCATCCCAGTACATCACGGCCAGCAGCGATCC
>NZ_JAVFVN010000827.1:0-961 GCF_030910085.1 Stenotrophomonas maltophilia group sp. RNC7
TCAAATCCTCACTTCTAGGATTTTTAGGGTTCGTGACCCAATCTATTTTGGGATTTTCCCACGGCATAATATCCCTCCTAACCTAGTAAATTAAAAAGATAGAATAGATTTCTCTCTATTCTATCAAAATCGGATAATGTAGGAAGATTATTGTCCTTCCAATCTGTTTTAGGTTCTATGTAATTCATAATTACACTCTCCTTCCGCTTAATTTTGCTCTTAAATATCCTGTGTACTCTAATTCTTGCTTAACTACTTTATAATCGTTGATCTCTTTATTGTCTATAACGGATACGGTATCTCCTAAGGCTAACGCTGGATTCCCTCGCCATTCTAAATCTAGGTCTCTTCTAGGATTGCTATATCCTTCTAACAGACGATTGGCTATATCTAGTGCCCTTTCTTCTGTCTGAATTAAAGGATTGGATTGCAGGCTATATTTTAATAATCCATTTTTTATGATGCTATCTTCATCTTTAACGATCACTTTTTCTTCACCATAGGGTACTTCGATATAATTTGCGACTTCTAAATACTTCGCAGGATTATTTTTTCTAAAATATAGCTCAGGCCCGATGTTTAATTTAAACGCTACATCTAAACATTCTACTATTTTTACCTGTCGATTGGGGTGACTCCATTTGGTGATTGTTATTTCAACTTTTCTTGAATTTGTTGGATTCTCCATTATATCCGTAATATTATTGATATTTGTGTTCTCTGTAACTTCTCTTTGGACTAATATATTTTCATTGGCACCATATATTTTAATTGTGTAATCTACGGGGTATTCCTCTTTTAGGCTATCGCCTACAACCTTAATTGCGTTAATAGATCTGTCTGTCTCAAATTCCAGCGTTATGGTAGGGTAAGGATTTGAAAAATAACATAAATCATCTGATAGTTGACTACCCCACCAGCCCATTTGAAGGCTTCCGTCCTCTGGTGCCAGGATATATTC
>NZ_JAVFVN010000838.1:0-1019 GCF_030910085.1 Stenotrophomonas maltophilia group sp. RNC7
TCGGTCTCCGCCTTCTGGCTCAGGTAGCCGCCCAGGTCGCCCACGCCCTTGAACAGCAGCTGCCCACCCAGCTGCATCACCTCGGCACGCTCCTGCATCTTGCGCAGGTCAACGGCCGACAGTGCGCTGTCGGTATCAAAGCCGGTCGCGGTCCGATCAAGACCGGCCAAAGCGCTCTCATTGCCATCGCGCACCACCACGGTGCCGGCGGCGATGTCCGAGCGCGTGGTGCTGCTGTCGTTCTTCTTGGTGCCGCCCAGCAGGCTCAGCCCCGCGCCGGCCGCGCTCCCCAGCGGGTTGTTGATGCCACCACCGCTGCTCATCCCGGTGCCGATGCCACCGCCACTGGTCTTGGCGCGGGATTCGTTCTCGATGTCGACAACGGTCAGGCTGCCGGTATCCAGGCGGTTCTTCGAGGCATCGGCGGTGCTGCCGATCACGCCGCCTTCCAAGTGCGTGTTGCCACCCACGGTGATGTTGAAGCCGCCGCTGCCGGCAACGATGCCGCTCTGTTCCTGCACGCTGCGCAGGTGGCTCTCGACCTTCTGCTGGCCAATGTTGACGGTGCCGCCGCTGCCATACACGAAGGTGCCGCCAGCCTGGGTCTGCTTGCTGGCGTAGTCGTCGGTGTCCTGCTCGCTGATGATGGACAGGTTGCCGCCGATGCTGGCCACCACCTTGTCGCCGCTCAGCTGGGCACCCTGCAGCGTGGTGTCCTTGCCGCTGATGACGGTCAGGTTGCGGTCGGCGTCCACCACGGTTTCGACGTGCGTGGTGCCGTTGCCGCTGCCCTTGCCCTTGGCGGTGCTGGCCGACACGTACCAACCGGTCTGCGCGCCGATGCTGAAACCGATCTCACCGCTGCCGCTCTTGTTCTTCGACGACTGCGTGTGGTCTTCCGCTTCGCTGCGCAGGGTGATGTTGTCCCGCGCGGCCAGCGCCACGTTGTCACCCTTCACCTGGCTGCCGATGATGCTCAGGTCACCGGCGGTGGCCACGATGCTGACGTCGCCCTGGCT
>NZ_JAVFVN010000851.1:0-573 GCF_030910085.1 Stenotrophomonas maltophilia group sp. RNC7
GGCCTGCGCATCAACAGCGCCAAGGACGACGCCGCCGGCCTGGCGATCTCCGAGCGTTTCAGCACCCAGATCCGCGGTCTGGACGTTGCCGTGCGCAACGCCAACGACGGCATCTCGCTGGCCCAGACCGCCGAAGGCGCGATGGTTGAAATCGGCAACAACCTGCAGCGCATCCGTGAACTGTCGGTGCAGTCGGCCAATGCCACCAACTCCGACAGCGACCGCGAAGCACTGAACGGCGAAGTCAAGCAGCTGACCTCGGAAATCGACCGCGTTGCCCGCCAGACCAACTTCAACGGCACCAGCCTGCTGGACGGCACGTTCTCCGGCGCGCAGTTCCAGATCGGCGCGGATGCGGGCCAGACCATTGGCATCAACTCGATCGTCAATGCCCGCACCAGCTCGCTGGGTTCGGGTCTGTTCGCCGCAACCCAGACGAGCACTGCCGCAGTGGTGGCTGATGCTGCGGAGTCGGACGGCAAGATCACCGGCATGGAGATCAATGGCGTCGCCATCGCTGATGTGAGCTTCAAGGCCGGCGCAACAGCCAGCGACATCAACAACGGCATCGTC
>NZ_JAVFVN010000854.1:0-514 GCF_030910085.1 Stenotrophomonas maltophilia group sp. RNC7
CACCGCTGAAGCTGACCTGGTCGATGCGGTTGCGCTGGTAGTCCACGCCCACCAGGATGCGGTGGTGCCAATTGCCCAGACTCAGGTCGGTCTGGACCTGGTTGTCCACGTTGAAGCTGGCGATATGTTCGCGGCTGCCGAACGCCGAGCGCCGCAACACCTGGTAGTTGGCAGGATCCGTGACGTCGTCATTGACGCTGGCATAGCCGCTGGCTTGCACCGCCGAATAATCGAGGTCCAGGTGGCCGTAGCGCAGGTTCTGGCGCAGCGTCAGCGCATCGCTGACGCGGTGTTCCAATTCGTAGCCGGCCATCCACTGGGTCTGGTTGAAGTAGTCATAGCCGGGTTCGCCGACGAACAGCGATGCCGGGATGTGCGTGCCGGCCGGCGTCGGCACCAGCGAGCCTACGGCCGGGCGGGCCCGCGTGTAGGTGCCGCCGCGCTTGGTCGCGTACTGCGTCAGCAACGTCAGGGTGGTGTCCGTCGACGGCCGCCAGGTCAGCGATGGGGCCAG
>NZ_JAVFVN010000857.1:0-505 GCF_030910085.1 Stenotrophomonas maltophilia group sp. RNC7
CGCGAAATCCGGGGCGATTCAGCGAGCCAAAGAGCGCTCGCTCGACTACGATCCGCTCATGCGCCAACTTGCACAAATGGAACAGGCGCTGGTGTCCGGGGATATAGAGAGCGCTCTGGAGATACTCTGTACGCTGGTTCCCGAGTATACGCGTGGATGCCCCTAGGATGCTTCACGTCCTATGACGGAGAAAATGAGAATCCTATTCGTCGCGAATGCTCAGTCCGTGCACATGCACCGCTGGCTTTTAGCGTTGCGGGATAAGGGGCACGACGTCCATATCGCGTCGTTTGACGCAGCCGATATTCCCGGTATAACGGTGCATCGCCTGCCCACCTACGACCTGGGAAAGGCAGGATATTTCACCGCCATCCCTGCCCTTCGGCGGCTTGCAAAGCGTTTGCGTCCGCACGTCGCACATGCGCACTACCTGACCAGCTATGGCTTTGTCAGCGCGGCCGCGGGACTGCATCCACTCGTTCTAACCGCCATGGGTTCGGACATC
>NZ_JAVFVN010000103.1:0-343 GCF_030910085.1 Stenotrophomonas maltophilia group sp. RNC7
CACGCCCGGCTTGGCCTGGGCCAGCGCCGCCGCCTGCGCCTCGCCGACCAGGTCGTGGCGCGCGCGCGGCGCGGCCCGGACGCGGCCGGTCACCGGGCCGGGGCGGGGGGGGTCGCGGGTTGGCGAGGTGGTGCTGATCGCCGCCGGCGCCGTGTCCCGTGGCTACGCCTGCGACAACACCGGCACCTGCCCGGTGAACGGCCGATTGGGTGCCGTGCCGCGCGCGGTCCACGACCTGGTCGGCGAGCCGCAGGCGGCGGCGCTGGCCCAGGCCAAGCCGGGCGTGCCCTACCAGGCCGGCCATCTGGCCGCAGTGCAGACCTTTAACGAGGGCCTGCTGCGC
>NZ_JAVFVN010000865.1:0-632 GCF_030910085.1 Stenotrophomonas maltophilia group sp. RNC7
AAATTGTAAATGATGCAATAAGAAAACATCATTTAACAACCCTTGAAATACAAAAAATACTAAATCTAAAAAAGCATCGGTACTGCTTATGGATAGAGACTTCTATAAATTCAAACAAGACGCCTATATGGTTAGAAAAATTCCCACTAGAATATATTAGATTTCGTAATTTACTACTATTCTTTTGGGATGACCGATTACACGATGATGAAGCCTTTCAAGGAACGGTTCTAGAGATTGTGGAAAATATCAAGGGGGAATTATAGTGGAATTTTCTTTTCACTTTTCTGATGACATAGAAAAATATAATGAATCCAGACTTGAGATTAATGATAGTGGAATTAAACGTGATGAATTTTACTTAAGTTTAACAGAGTTTATAAGACTTTTAGGTGATTCATTTGTAATAGATCTAAACAAAACTTATAAATCACCTATTCTACCAAAAAATCTAATTCATTACACATATAATCCACTAACTAAAACCTGGGAACTATTTTGTGATATACAAGCTTTCCTAAGTGATATTAAAGCCTTTAATGACGAAACGGTATTTATCAAAGTAGGGATTCCAAGATTATTAATCAAGTACATTTTTAATGAGACAAGAGAACATAGTTACCAGTTAACCG
>NZ_JAVFVN010000873.1:0-307 GCF_030910085.1 Stenotrophomonas maltophilia group sp. RNC7
CACCGCGTCGGTCAGTGCCTGCGCGGCGAGCTGCGGATCGACCCCGCCGGCCGAGCGGCTGTACACCACCATTCGGTCGAAAAGGGTCTCGCGCACCCCCACCAGGGCGCGTCGGTCGCTGTACCACCCCACCACCTCATCAGTGACCAAACGCACCCGCCACCCCATGCGCACCCCAAACAACAACACCCCAGCGGCCCCCCCCCACACATCAAAACCCCCCCCCAAAACCACAAACCATGCCACCCACCAACCCAAACCCCCCCCCACCCCAAACACCATCACCCCCCCCCAGCCGCCCAAGGCC
>NZ_JAVFVN010000104.1:0-360 GCF_030910085.1 Stenotrophomonas maltophilia group sp. RNC7
GCGGCTGGCGGCCAGGTCACGCACCACCAGCTGGATGTGGTCGATCAGGCGGCCACGGTGCAGTTCCATCGTTTCCATACGAACCTCTTCAAAAAGGGGACGGAGTCGGTAGCGCCGGGGCGGGGCCCGGGCGCGCGCCCCGCGGCCGGCTCAAGGCCCCCCGGCCAGGGCCCGCGCGAACGGGATTTTGGCCCATTCGGGGGGCGCATGGCCGGCCGGCGTTGTGCTGGCGGCGGTCCGGGGCCCGGGGCCCCGGGCCGCCGCTACCGACTCCGTCCCCTTTTTGAAGAGGTTCGTATGGAAACGATGGAACTGCACCGTGGCCGCCTGATCGACCACATCCAGCTGGTGGTGCGTGAC
>NZ_JAVFVN010000891.1:0-814 GCF_030910085.1 Stenotrophomonas maltophilia group sp. RNC7
AGCAAACTGACGCTGTGCCGGGATCGACAATCGTTGATCCGCGTGACAAGCATCACTTTTTCATTGAACGTCCGGGCATCGTTCGGCGCTATGGGATCGCGGTTGGAAAATCCGGAGCAGCTGTCATGGAACAGCCAAAATCGCGCGTAAGTCAAAATGGCCGGCATGGCACCCTACGGACGACATGCTTGTTGAATCCCCGGGATTGCCGAAGCACATTGAACCGGGACCAGCAAATCCGCTAGGTGCGCATGCTCCTTATCTTTACATTAATGGTCAGGACACCCTCCATCGCATTCATGGCACCACCAGCCCTGGACCAAAGGAACTGAAGCCTCCTCAGGATGCATCCGAATGCTCAACGAAGACCTCATCGAGCCCTACGACAGAGTAAAGACGGGTGCCACCGTTGGCGCTTTGATCGGGTTTCGGGTCTGCGCCCTTCAAGATTAAAGCAATCAGTTTGTAGAAACCTCTCCACGAGCTGCTAAGTTGAAATTTCGTCATTTTTATTCATTATCTTGAAAACGATGTCCATGCTTGAAAGCGTGGACAGAATC
The DNA here is from genome assembly GCF_030910085.1 of Stenotrophomonas maltophilia group sp. RNC7. Classification (NCBI taxonomy): domain Bacteria; kingdom Pseudomonadati; phylum Pseudomonadota; class Gammaproteobacteria; order Lysobacterales; family Lysobacteraceae; genus Stenotrophomonas; species Stenotrophomonas maltophilia group sp. RNC7. The sequence goes on from NZ_JAVFVN010000891.1 coordinate 561, forward strand.
AACTCAACGGGAGGGGCTGGAAACCTTATAATGCATGTGCCGTCCCGCGCGCCGCTTCAACTTCAGCGTGTTTCGTGTCCCTGGTAGCAACAATTGCAACGTCAATTGTGGGTACACCGGCGCTCGCAGTACCTTCCCGTTAGGTTGACGCTACCGCCTGGACGAGCTTGGGCAAGTGCTAAAGAGAAATCTCTCCGTGGGCTGCAATAGCACGGTAACGATGTCCCCATAATTCATACCCCACTACCGAAACG
>NZ_JAVFVN010000904.1:0-318 GCF_030910085.1 Stenotrophomonas maltophilia group sp. RNC7
GAGTACGGGTTGCCGTTGGCGAACATGCGAGTAGCTACTCGCGACTATGCGGACATTGTGACCCCTGGCTATCCAGGACTCTGCCAGATGGAACGGCCGAAATTCCATCCCATGATGAGGAGAGCCGGCGTAATGATTGATGAGCAGCAGGTTCACAAAGGTTTTCTTATCCAGCAAAGTAAATGCGTGCGCAACGGCCGGAGTACATTCACGCAGTCATATAGCCAAGCTGGCAGTCGACGCGCAATGGGCGGCGCCAGTGTCAGGCGCCGAGAAACAATATCCGCCAATGGGAATAGTTCTCGAACTCGTTTTCGT
>NZ_JAVFVN010000905.1:0-737 GCF_030910085.1 Stenotrophomonas maltophilia group sp. RNC7
GGCGCCGACGCCGAGCGCGCCCAGCATGTAGCCGTACAGCAACGCGTTGCCGTTTTCGTGGGCGTACGCCAGCAGCGGCAGCAGCGCCCACAGCGCGCTGGCCGACAGACCGAAGGCGAAGGCGCGCAGCATCACCACGCGCGTCACGGTGGAATGCTGGGTGTAGCGCAGGGCGGCGACCACGCCTTCGAGCAGCCGTTCGGGCGGCAGCCGCCGTGGCGGCACATCGCGGCGCCAGCGCCAGATGGCCCAGATCAGGCTGCCGTAGCAGACGCAGTTCAGCAGGAACACGACAGGCGCGCCGGCGGCGCCCAGCAGCAGGCCGCCGATGGCCGGCCCCACCGCGCGCGCCACGTTGTAGTTGACGCTGTTGAGCAGCACCGCGCTGCCGATGTGCTCGCGCGGCACCTGCTCGCCCACCGCCGCCTGCCAGGCGGGGGTGACGATGGCGCTGCCGATGGCGATGCAGAAGACCGACACGATCAGGGTGATGGGGTGCAGCAGGCCGATGAACGCCAGCACGGTGATGAAGATACCGCCGGCCAGCTCGAGGAGCATGCCGACCAGCATGACCTTGCGGCGGTCGTAGTTGTCGGCCAGCACGCCGGTCAGGATCGACAGCGCCACCAGCGGGAAGGCGGCGGCCACCTGGATCATGGCGACCATCAGCGGGCTGCTCTGCTCTGTGGTGATGACCCAGGCCGCGGCCGCGGCGGCCGGGGCCGGCGCCGGCCCGC
>NZ_JAVFVN010000109.1:0-370 GCF_030910085.1 Stenotrophomonas maltophilia group sp. RNC7
AGAATCTAATGCCCTTGCGATCATTCCAATTTCACGAAGAATTTCTTTCATAATTAACTCCTCAACCGTTTTTTATTGCAAATACAACAAAAATTCTGTGTATTAAATGTAACTCATTATTATTGTATTTGCAATAAAAATATAAAGAGGTGAGTAAAGTGAAATATATTTTTATGTATTAGGGGGCGCCATACATACCCATCAACTTAAAGGTTTTATAACACCCCAAAATGAAAAAATGGCTTTTTTAATACAAGTTAGCACAAAATTTCGTTTTGGGGGTAGTTGTATTTTCTTAGCTTGATAGTGATGTGTTGTTACCACATATTAAGAAAAATTTAATAAAAATCAGCTAAAAAAGTATTGTAGG
>NZ_JAVFVN010000906.1:0-346 GCF_030910085.1 Stenotrophomonas maltophilia group sp. RNC7
CACCGCGGTGCGATAGGTGCGCGCAAATGCGTCGGCGGCGAGCGCCAGGCGCAGGTCATCGGCGCCCGGCGATAGCCGCGCCACCAACGTCTCATGGTTCCAGAGGGCGAGGGCGTTCTTCGCCGCTGTGGCGACATGCCCGGGCCGTAAGCGAAAGGCCGATCCGTCATGCGTATCTTCCCAACCTTGCTCGCCCAGGTCCCGCGCCAATTCACGGGCTTTCGATTGGCCCGCGATGACTTCCACCAATGCCAGCGACAAGGGGATCGAGGCGCTGACACCCGTGGTGGTCACCACGTTTCGATCCGCCACGTAGCGCCGGTCCTGCCGCCACTGAACCGAGGGG
>NZ_JAVFVN010000932.1:0-796 GCF_030910085.1 Stenotrophomonas maltophilia group sp. RNC7
CAAATCTAATTTCATCAATTGAAGTTGTTTTTTATCCCACGTAAACTATCAAAAAGAAACAGGTGAACCTTTTGTCTACAGAGAAAAAAATTAAAGTTATTCGCATGTCTAACCATGGATTTGATATTAAACCCTATCACCAAAATACAACTTTGGACTTTTTAAACGTGACAATAACTGATTTAAATCAAAGTATTACAATCTCTTCTGAACAAGCAAAATACAATAAAAATAATAAAATAGTCGGTTGTTTTTGTTTCCTTGATAAATTTGATGAATCTCAATTAGACACTGGGGGTAACTTATCTTTTAGAATCGAAAACAAGCGAAATATAGGCTACTTACCAGCCGATGAAATCGTATTTGTTAGAAACACCCTAAATAATAAAATTGCAGATCGATTTGTATACGGATTTGAAACAGATACGATACATCCTATCACCCAAAAACCCATTACCGAAAGATTCGGAGGATTCACCTATGAATTTGTAAAAATGCCACTATGGTTAGCAATACAAAGATTAAATGAACACATCAAGAATAAAAATGGTATGGCTCCAGACGAGGTTATATCCGAGTTCTATTTAACAGAAGAACAAGTTAAAAATAAGTTAATCCTTAAAGAAGAATAATTTGTTCCGATGATTATATAAGTAAGATCCTTATAAAAAATCGCTCTTGAACCGAATATGGATATTTACGAAAATAGACCGTCATTTGTATGGTCTATTTTTTTAGAGGATTGACAAATCAAAGATGTAAATTACAAAAGAATAGCGAGAGGGTGATAAATATG
>NZ_JAVFVN010000950.1:0-5326 GCF_030910085.1 Stenotrophomonas maltophilia group sp. RNC7
TGCCGACCAACGGTCGGCACCCACCCATACCTTCCACTTGTGGGTGGCGACCCGTGGTGGGCACACCACACAGATAGGGTTTTTTTTCAGGAAAGCCCGGAGATGCGGTCCCACCCCCAAGTTCGTGTGTTACACCCCCAAATGGGTATGGTTGGGGGGGGGGCCCCCGGGGGGGCGCCACACCGGATTATGCGGCGACCGGTGCCTGCGGCGGCGAGGACGGGCTGTTGCCGTTGTCGTCCGGATGATCGTCGTCATTGTCGGCGTCATCGCGCCAACGCCAGTTGGCCGGCGTCAGCGGATCCAGGCCATAGGCAATGCGCGCCTTGTCGCACTGCGGGCTGGCCTTGCCGTATTCCCACGATGCATCCACCTCACGGCACACGCTGGGCCGGTTGGGGTGGATCGTGCAGCGTGAATACACGCCGATCTGCGCATCCAGCGCGACGCAGCGCACCGGCTTGGAATGGGTGCCGCGCATGCACAGGCGGTGCGGATCCAGCACCTCGGTGAGCTGATGCGGCACGCCGCCGGGGGTGACCTCGTCCGATTCCATCCAGTGGAAGGCCACGCGGTACTGGGTGCAGCAGGCGCCGCAGGTCATGCAGGGATGTTGCATGGGCAAGCCGCCTCGGGCGGCAGTCGGAATCAGGAACGAGGGAGCGGATTTTCCACGAAGTGGGCCGCCGCGCAAGAAATTCCGTAAGCGGCGACAATGAACGGATGAACCGACCCTGCAATATCGCCGCACGGCTGCCTGAACTGGCGCGTGAACGCCCCGACCAGATCGCCATCCGCTGCCCCGGCCGCCGCGGCGCCGGCAACGGCATGGCCGCCTACAATGTCACCCTCGATTACCGTCAGGTGGACGCCCGCAGTGATGCCATGGCCGCCGGCCTGGCCGGTTACGGGATTGGCCGCGGCGTGCGCACGGTGGTGATGGTGCGGCCTTCTCCGGAGTTCTTCCTGCTGATGTTCGCGCTGTTCAAGCTGGGCGCAGTGCCGGTGCTGGTCGATCCGGGCATCGACCGGCGCGCACTGAAGCAGTGCCTGGACGAGGCGCAGCCGCAGGCCTTCATCGGCATTCCGCTGGCGCATGTGGCGAGGCTGGTGCTGCGCTGGGCGCCGTCGGCCACCCGGCTGGTGACGGTCGGCCGCCGCCTCGGCTGGGGCGGCACCACGCTGGCCACGCTGGAGCGCGCTGGCGCCAGCGCTGGGCCGATGCTGGCCGACACCGATGGCGAGGACATGGCGGCGATCCTGTTCACCAGCGGCTCCACCGGCGTGCCCAAGGGCGTGGTCTACCGCCACCGCCACTTCGTCGGCCAGATCCAGTTGCTGGGCAGTGCCTTCGGCATGGAAGCGGGTGGGGTGGACCTGCCGACCTTCCCACCGTTCGCGCTGTTCGACCCGGCGTTGGGCCTGACTTCAGTGATCCCGGACATGGACCCGACGCGGCCGGCGCAGGCCGACCCGGGACGCCTGCACGATGCGATCCAGCGCTTCGGCGTGACCCAGCTGTTCGGCTCGCCAGCGCTGATGCGGGTGCTGGCCCGGCACGGGCGGCCACTGCCGACGGTGACCCGGGTGACCTCGGCCGGGGCACCGGTGCCGCCGGACGTGGTCGCCACCATCCGCAGCCTGCTGCCGGCCGATGCGCAGTTCTGGACCCCCTATGGCGCCACCGAGTGCCTGCCGGTGGCGGTGGTCGAAGGCCGCGAACTGGAGCGCACCCGTGCGGCGACCGAGGCCGGTGCCGGCACCTGCGTGGGCAGCGTGGTGGCCCCCAACGAGGTGCGCATCATCGCCATCGACGACGCACCGCTGCCGGACTGGTCGCAGGCGCGCGTGCTGGCGGTGGGTGAAGTGGGGGAAATCACCGTGGCCGGGCCGACCGCCACCGACAGCTACTTCAACCGACCGCAGGCCACCGCGGCGGCGAAGATCCGCGAGACGCTGGCCGACGGCAGCACCCGCGTGGTGCATCGCATGGGCGACGTCGGTTATTTCGATGTGCAGGGCCGCCTGTGGTTCTGCGGGCGCAAGACGCAACGCGTGGAAACCGCGCGCGGGCCGCTGTACACCGAGCAGGTCGAGCCGGTGTTCAACACCGTGGCCGGCGTGGCGCGCACGGCACTGGTCGGCGTCGGCGCCGCCGGCGCGCAGGTGCCGGTGCTGTGCGTGGAGCTGCAGCGCGGCCAGTCCGACAGCCCGGCGCTGCAGGAAGCGCTGCGTGCGCACGCAGCCGCCCGCCTGCCGGAGGCCGGCCTGCAGCACTTCCTGGTGCATCCGGCGTTCCCCGTCGATATCCGTCACAACGCCAAGATCGGCCGCGAAAAGCTCGCCGTCTGGGCCAGCGCCGAACTGGAGAAGCGCGCATGAAGATCCTGGTCACCGGTGGCGGTGGTTTCCTTGGGCAGGCGCTGTGCCGCGGGCTGGTCGAGCGTGGCCACCAGGTGCTGGCGTTCAACCGCAGTCATTACCCGGAACTGCAGGCGATGGGCGTGGGCCAGATCCGCGGTGATCTGGCCGATGCGCAGGCGGTGCTGCATGCGGTGGCCGGCGTCGATGCGGTGTTCCACAACGGCGCCAAGGCCGGCGCATGGGGCAGCTATGACAGCTACCACCAGGCCAACGTGGTCGGCACCGACAACGTCCTCGCTGCGTGCCGCGCGCATGGCATCACCCGGCTGGTCTACACCTCCACGCCCAGCGTGACCCATCGTGCCACCCATCCGGTGGAAGGCCTGGGGGCTGACGAGGTGCCGTACGGCGAAGATTTCCAGGCGCCGTATGCGGCCACCAAGGCGATCGCCGAACAGCGCGTGCTGGCCGCCAACGATGCAGCGTTGGCGACGGTGGCGCTGCGTCCGCGCCTGATCTGGGGCCCCGGTGACCAGCAGCTGGTGCCCAGGCTCGCCGAGCGTGCGCGGCAGGGACGCCTGCGCCTGGTCGGCGAAGGCAACAACAAGGTCGATACCACCTACATCGACAACGCCGCGCTGGCGCACTTCCTCGCCTTTGACGCCCTGGCACCGGGCGCTGCGTGTGCGGGCAAGGCCTACTTCATCTCCAACGGCGAGCCGTTGCCGATGCGCGAGCTGGTGAACAAGCTGTTGGCTGCGGTGGGTGCGCCATCCGTGGACAAGGCGATCAGCTTCAAGACCGCCTACCGCATCGGCGCCGTCTGCGAGCGGCTGTGGCCGCTGCTGCGCCTGCGCGGCGAGCCGCCGCTGACCCGCTTCCTGGCCGAGCAGCTGTGCACGCCGCACTGGTACAGCATGGAACCGGCGCGCCGTGACTTCGGCTACGTGCCGCAGGTCAGCATCGAAGAAGGGCTGCGCAGGCTGAAGGCTTCATCTGCTGCATAGATCGCCATCACTGGTTGCACACCGCAGGATCGGGAGGATGGACCCACGCCATCCAAGGCTCGACCACCCGCGAGGAGCGCCATGCTGCACTACGCCATCATCTTCTTTGTCATCGCCATCATCGCCGCCGTTCTGGGTTTCTCCGGAATTGCCGGCGCCGCAACGAACATCGCCTGGATCCTGTTCGTGGTGTTCCTGATCCTTGCGGTGATCTCGATGTTCCGCAAGCGAGGCTAGCTGGTAGTGCCGGCCGCTGGCCGGTATCGCTTTCCGCAGAGTCGAGCCATGCTCGACTCTGCGGGCGATAACAACGCTATACAGCGCTCTGCAGTTCGCGATCGGCTTCATGGCGCTCCAGCGCCAGCTCGATGAGGCGGGTGATCAGCGTGGTGTAGTCCACGCCGCTGGCACCCCACAGCTTCGGGTACATGCTGATGCGGGTGAAGCCGGGCAGCGTGTTGACCTCGTTGATGATGATGTCGCCGCCCGCGGTGAGGAACACATCCACGCGCGCCATGCCGGCACACTCCAGCGCCTGGTAGGCCCGCAGCGCGGTCTGCTGGATCCGCGCCTGGGTTGCGGCATCGATATCCGCGGGTACCACCACTTCGGCACCATCGGCGTTGATGTACTTGGTGGCGTAGGCGTAGAACTCGTCGTGCACCACCACCTCGCCGCACAGGCTGGCCTGCGGATGTTCGTTGCCCAGCACCGCGCACTCGATCTCGCGGCCGATCACCGCCGATTCCACCAGCACTTTGTGGTCGTAGCGCAGCGCCAAGGCCAGCGCTTCGGCAAAGCCCGCCGCATCCTTGACCTTGCTCACGCCTACCGACGAGCCTTGGTTGGCCGGCTTCACGAACAGCGGCAGGCCAAGCTGGGCGATCACCGCATCGACATCCACTTCCGCCACCTGCTGGCGGCGGATGCACAGCCACGGTGCCACCTGCAGCCCGGCGTCGCGCAGCAGGCGCTTGGTCACGTCCTTGTCCATCGCCACTGCCGAGCCCAGTACCGGCGAACCGACGAAGGGCAGGTTGGCCATGCGCAGCAGGCCCTGCAGCGCGCCGTCCTCGCCCAGCGGCCCGTGCACGATCGGCAGCACCACATCGATCTGCGCCAAGGCGCTGGCCGCATCGCACGGCTGCAGCTGCCCCTGCTCGGCGCCCGGGCGCACCACCAGCGACGTGCCGGACCGATGCAGCGCGATGCGCGAGGGATCTTCGGCATTGATCAGGAACGTCTCCGGCTGGCTCAGGTGCCACTGCCCCTGCTTGTCGATGCCGACCAGCACCGGCTCGAAGCGCTCGCGATCGAGCGCATCGAGGATGTTCTTCGCCGACTGCAGTGAAACTTCGTGCTCGGAAGACTTGCCCCCGAAGATGATGCCGACCCGGGTCCGTGCCATGGGGAATGCGATGTCCTGTGCGTTGCGTGACCCCATAGCATGAACCTTCATCGGCCTTCCGCGTGAGGCACAGATGAACCAGAAATCCATCCACGCATGGCGATCTACCGTGTCGACCAAGGTCGACACCCACCAACAACAGCAGGAACCTGTCGAACGCGGGGTGGGTCCGGTTGCGGGGGCGTGAGCCGCATGGGCCCGAGGCATGCCTCGGGCGGGTTGGGCAGGATGCCCAACCCCGGTCTTGCCGTGTGCGCAGGACAGCGCACACGAGCAAGCGGCGACCGAGCTTACATGGGTGAGGGCGCTTTGCTTGCGAAGCACTGCTTCGCAAGCGCCCGAACGCACAGCCGCCCGCGGCTGGGCCGGGCCCCGGAGGGGGACTTGCAGCGTCCCCCGCAACCGGACCCACCCCGCCATCCCACGGACAGCCCGCTTTTGATGTTGATCTTGCCGGCCAGCGGCCGGTGCCTCTGCGGGTGCCGGGCGGCAGCCCGGCCCAAGCCCCCCACCCACGCAGGTAGAATGCGCCCATGGCTCTTTCCCT
>NZ_JAVFVN010000957.1:0-1068 GCF_030910085.1 Stenotrophomonas maltophilia group sp. RNC7
CTGCCGATACTCATAATCATCATCCTTTTTTTATCTGTAATCAATTTTACCATTTACTGTAGTCAATAGTCAGGGTAAAAAAATAAACTCATTGAAATCACTACCATTTTCATTGCACCATTTCATTACATTTGAAAAAAACTTTGTTCCACAGTTCCTATCTTTAACAAGCACCCTGTAAACATAGGCTACATCTAACCCTAGTTCCCTTGAAAACCTAGAGTAATTTCCTTCATACTCATCATACAGTACTTTATTCAGTGCTTCTTTGTTTAATCTCATGCGTATTACTCCTTGTCCTTTTTTATTTTATACATCGATCGATGATTAAATTCTAACACATGCCGTTTACTGCAGTCGATGATTTTTGGATAATTTTCAAAATCATTGACCGTAGACAAAGAATAATGGTATAATATAGTCAATAGATGGCTATATTTATAATGAAAATATAAAAATATGTCGAGGAGATACCTATATGACTTTTGATAAAGAACTTTTTGCTGAGCTGTTAAGTAAAGCAAAAGGAGATGATAGATCTATAAATAAATACGCAGCCGAAATCGATATCAGTCCGGCCCATATATCTAGATTGTTGAGAAAACTAATCGATGCCGCGCCTTCTCCAGAAACAATAGGCAAATTTGCTCAAGGAGCCTATAATGGAGTAACTTATGAAATGTTAATGCAAGCTGCAGGTCATATAATTAAAGAGACAGATCCCATTGAATCTGTTAATTCTAGTTGGAAATGTGATTCTAATCTTGAGAAAGAGTTTCTTCAAATTTTAATATCTGAGTTATATCAAAACGAATATGAGTGGACTATTGAAAAGAGTAAAGGTCGTTATTATATTCCGGATGTCACCATTCGCTTAAAGAACTCTGAATATTCTACATGGTATATTGAATTAAAGTCATCACATTCAGTTCAACTCCATGATTTTTACAGGCTCTATGGTGCCATTACTACACTGGATTTAACTGCAGACACTAAATTTTCTATTGCTGTAGATTCTATAGAAGCTTTTGATCATTTAATAAAAACACCGCCAATATCTTTAAGAGC
>NZ_JAVFVN010000030.1:0-356 GCF_030910085.1 Stenotrophomonas maltophilia group sp. RNC7
ATCAAAAAGTACGCTTTTCTTTATATATTGCATCAAAAAAATCGAAAAAAACAGGTCAATATAACGGACGAAATTACCCTGCATTGATGCGTCAAGCGTTAGCTTCTGGTGATGCATATGCGGTTGAAATTTTAAAGCGAAACGGAAAATATCGGGTTCATATTTCGATTACAGAACAACCTGCGCCACTTGTTACTTTTCCTGTGAATGGATATCGTGGTTTAGATACAAATCCAGACGGGTTGGCTATTTGTCATGTTAAGAAGGACGGAAATCCCAAATCATTTGAATGGTTAGGAGAAGGTGGATTACAAGACTATCCATCTGACAAACGAGAAAATTTAATTTATGAACTT
>NZ_JAVFVN010000067.1:0-415 GCF_030910085.1 Stenotrophomonas maltophilia group sp. RNC7
CATTCTTTTTTTAAAAGACGCATTTTCTATTAACCTATATAATAATATTAAGCCAAATAAAGGAGGAATTAAGATGAAGAAAATCTTTCTTAAAATTTCTGTTGTTTTTTCAATAAGCTTTAGTACTCTTTTTAGTCTTAATAACAACATTTTTGCTAGCTCAAGTTATACAGATGTACCCGAAAAACATTGGGCTACTACTGCCATAAATTCTCTTTATAACAGCAATATCATGATCGGTTATGGATACAACACATTTGGTTTCGGAGACGTAGTTACTAGAGAACAAGTAGCAAGACTTATGTATACTTCTTTAGACTTACAAACAGACGACATATCAAATAATCCTTATAGAGATATAAACCCATCCTCTACAATGTTTTTTAATGAAGTATTGAGCGTCACTAAAAAAGGA
>NZ_JAVFVN010000073.1:0-1667 GCF_030910085.1 Stenotrophomonas maltophilia group sp. RNC7
AGCCTTCCCCAGGAACCCTTAGGCTTTCGGCGGACATGATTCTCACATGTCTTTTCGTTACTCATACCGGCATTCTCACTTGTGTACAGTCCAGCAGTCCTTCCGGTCTACCTTCAACCCGGTACACAACGCTCCCCTACCACTGATGCAAGAAGCATCAATCCATAGCTTCGGCGGTACGTTTAGCCCCGTTACATTTTCGGCGCAGAGTCACTCGACCAGTGAGCTATTACGCACTCTTTAAATGATGGCTGCTTCTAAGCCAACATCCTGGTTGTCTGGGCAACTCCACATCCTTTCCCACTTAACGTACACTTAGGGGCCTTAGCTGATGGTCTGGGCTGTTTCCCTCTTGACAACGGACCTTAGCACCCATTGTCTGACTCCCGGATAATAAGTCCATGGCATTCGGAGTTTGACTGAGCTTGGTAACCCTTGGCGGGCCCCGCACCCAATCAGTGCTCTACCTCCACGACTCTTCCTCCGAGGCTAGCCCTAAAGCTATTTCGGGGAGAACCAGCTATCTCCGAGTTCGATTGGAATTTCTCCGCTACCCCCACCTCATCCCCGAATTTTTCAACATTCGTGGGTTCGGGCCTCCAGTGCGTGTTACCGCACCTTCACCCTGGACAGGGGTAGATCACACGGTTTCGGGTCTACGCCTACGTACTCATTCGCCCTATTCAGACTCGCTTTCGCTGCGGCTGCGGCTTTTCACCTTAACCTTGCACGTAAACGTAACTCGCCGGTTCATTCTACAAAAGGCACGCCATCACCCATTGATCGGGCTCTGACTTCTTGTAAGCACACGGTTTCAGGTTCTCTTTCACTCCCCTTCCGGGGTGCTTTTCACCTTTCCCTCACGGTACTGCTTCACTATCGGTCACCAGGGAGTATTTAGCCTTAGCAGATGGTCCTGCCAGATTCCCACGGGGTTTCACGTGTCCCGCGGTACTCGGGATCCGTCTCGGAGGGCATTTACTTTCAATTACAGGGCTGTTACCTTCTATGGCGGGCCTTTCCAGACCTCTTCGTTTAATAAACACCTTTCTGACTCCATGTGAGACGTCCCACAACCCCAAGGAGCAAGCTCCTTGGTTTAGGCTGTTCCGCTTTCGCTCGCCGCTACTGACGGAATCACTATTGTTTTCTCTTCCTGAGGGTACTTAGATGTTTCAGTTCCCCTCGTATGCCATCTTATGTCCTATGTATTCAGACATAAGTAACTGCCCATTACGGCAGCTGGGTTTCCCCATTCGGAAATCTCCGGATCAAAGCTTGCTTACAGCTCCCCGAAGCATATCGTTGTTCGCCACGTCCTTCATCGGCTCCTGGTGCCTAGGCATCCTCCGTGTGCTCTTAATAGCTTAACCATGATTGCGATTTAACATCGCGTTATCACCGTATCATTAAGATAAGGATATTCTAAGACACTTTAACTTCTCTTCACGATTCAGTTTTCAAGGTACAATAGAAAGTTCATTTATGGTGGAGCCAAGGGGGATCGAACCCCTGACCTCCTGCGTGCAAGGCAGGCGCTCTCCCAGCTGAGCTATAGCCCCATATGGAATATAAAGTTTAAATGGTGGGCCCTAGTGGACTCGAACCACCGACCTCACCCTTATCAGGGGTGCGCTCTAACCAGCTGAGCTAAGGGCCCTCATTCG
>NZ_JAVFVN010000110.1:0-311 GCF_030910085.1 Stenotrophomonas maltophilia group sp. RNC7
GCCGACCCGACCTGCGCCCAACATCTCCCGCACCGTGTTGCCCCTCGGCTCTGTCAACTGCCCCTCAGCGACGAAGCCCTCCAGCCATTGCGCCACACCGCGACATTCGTAGGGACCGGCCTGGCGGCACGAGAACCTCGCAGCCCATGCCAGCCTTGCCACCGTCCGGAAAAGAAAAAAGGCACTCCGCTTTCGCGCAAGTGCCTGATTTCATTTGAATTCTTTGGGGTGGCTGATGGGACTCGAACCCACGACAACCGGAATCACAATCCGGCGCAATTTCTAGGTTTTGTGCGGGTCTCCGCTGGAAA
>NZ_JAVFVN010000126.1:0-321 GCF_030910085.1 Stenotrophomonas maltophilia group sp. RNC7
CACCCGCAGAGGCAACAGCAACAGTAACAGCGGGCTATCCGTGGGATGGCGGGGCGGGGGCGGGGGGGGGGGGGGGCGGGCAATACAACCCGGAGGGGGGGGGGGGCCCCCCACCCCGCGCCCCCCCCCCCCCCCCCCCCCCACCCCCCGATTACCCGGTTTTTATTGTTGGTGTGGCCTGGGGGGGGGGCGGCCCCCCCCCCCCCCCACCCTTCCCTGAGCATTCCACGTAGTGGTTTGAGCGCCGCGCACACGCCGGCCACGGCACGCTAAGCCAACGGAACCACCCGTCATCCACCGAGAACCGCCATGACCCTGCGT
>NZ_JAVFVN010000158.1:0-327 GCF_030910085.1 Stenotrophomonas maltophilia group sp. RNC7
AAGGAAGTGTGGATTATGGCCTATGTAGATTATGATTATTACAAAGATACCTACAGAGGTTCTTTAGATAAAGAAACTGTTCTTAAATTACTAGAAGAAGCTTCGGATGAAGTTGATAAATTAACTTATGGTAGGATCCGAAAAAAGGGGTTTAATAACCTTACAGAATACCAACGAGAGTTAATTAAGAAAGCTGTATGCTACCAAGCTGATTTCATTAATACCTATGGTAGTTATCTCAGTAGCCCATTGGGTGGCTTTAGTATTGGAGATGTAAGCCTTTCCTTTGGCAAAGATAATCAAGGTGCAGGCGGAGTAGTAGCCGAT
>NZ_JAVFVN010000249.1:0-17576 GCF_030910085.1 Stenotrophomonas maltophilia group sp. RNC7
GCGTGAGCCGCATGGGCCCGAGGCATGCCTCGGGCGGGTTGGGCAGGACGCCCAACCCCGGTCTTGCCGCGTGCGCAGGATTGCGCACACGAGCAAGCGGCGACCGAGCTTACATGGGTGAGGGCGCTTTGCTTGCGAAGCACTGCTTCGCAAGCGCCCGAACGCACAGCCGCCAGCGGCTGGGCCGGGCCCCGGAGGGGGACTTGCAGCGCCCCCCGCAAACGGACCCGCCCCGCCATCCCACGGAATCCCGCCGTTGCCGTTGCCTCTGCGGGTGCAGGGCGCAACCCTGCAACGCCCCCCTTCCCCATACTCCGCCGAATGGGTATACAGTCGACCCATGCCGGCACCGTGCCGGAATGAACCCTGGGAGGGGACCATGCGCAAGACCTTCAAGACCCTGCTGCTGGCATTGCCGCTGTGCCTGGCCGCACTTTCGGCGCAGGCCGCCGACGGCGCCGCCGGCCGCTGGAAGACCATCGACGACAAGACCGGGAAGGTGAAGTCGATCGTCGAGATCACCCAGGCCCCCAACGGCACGCTGACCGGCAAGGTGGTCGACATCCTGCACTCGGACAAGGGCCCGAACCCGGTCTGTGACGGCTGTGAAGGCGCCAACAGGAACAAGCCGGTGAAGGGCATGACCATCCTCTGGAACCTGAAGGCCGACGGCGCCAACAAGTGGTCCGGCGGCACCATCCTCGACCCGGCCAACGGCAAGACCTACAAGTCGAAGATGGAACTGCAGCCTGGCGGCACCCGGCTGGACGTATCCGGCTGCATCGCCTTCATCTGCCGCGCGCAGACCTGGCAGCGCGAATAAGCGCTCCGCACCTGCTTCAACCCCGTGACCCGGCCCCGGCCGGGTCACGTCGTTGCGGGCATGCGATACTCTGCGGTTCCCCTCGGCTTCACCCCGCGACCATGACCCGTACCGCGCTCGTCACCACCGCCCTGCCCTACGCCAACGGCCCGCTGCACCTGGGCCATCTGGTCGGCTACATCCAGGCTGACATCTGGGTACGTGCGCGGCGAATGAGCGGCGGCAGGACCTGGTTCGTCTGCGCCGATGACACCCACGGCACGCCGATCATGCTGGCCGCGGAAAAGGCCGGGGTCACCCCGGAAACCTTCATCGCCAACATCCAGGCCAGCCACGAACGTGACTTCGCCGCCTTCGGCGTGGCCTTCGACCACTACGACTCGACCAATTCGGCGGCCAACAAGGCGTTGACCGAGCAGTTCTACCTGAAGCTGGAAGCGGCCGGCCACATCAGCCGCCGTTCGGTCGCGCAGTTCTACGACCCGGCCAAGGGCATGTTCCTGCCCGACCGCTACGTCAAGGGCATCTGCCCGAACTGTGGCAGTGCCGACCAGTACGGCGACAACTGCGAAGTCTGCGGCGCGACCTATGCACCGACCGACCTGAAGGAGCCGCGTTCGGTCATCTCCGGCGCCACGCCGGAAATGCGCGATTCGGAGCACTTCTTCTTCGAGGTGGGCCACTTCGATGCGTTCCTGCGCGAGTGGCTGGCCGGCGATGTCGCCCTGCCGGGCGTGAAGGCCAAGCTGGGCGAGTGGCTCAATGCCGAAGGCGGCCTGCGCGCGTGGGACATCTCGCGCGATGCGCCGTACTTCGGTTTCCAGATTCCCGGCCAGCCGGGCAAGTACTTCTATGTCTGGCTGGACGCGCCGATCGGCTACCTGTCCAGCTTCCAGACCCTGTGCGGCAGGAACGGTGAGGACTTCGAAGCGCACCTGCGTGCCGGCACCGCCACCGAACTGCACCACTTCATCGGCAAGGACATCGTCAACTTCCACGGGCTGTTCTGGCCGGCGGTGCTGCACGGAACCGGCCACCGCGCGCCGACCCGCCTGCACGTCAACGGCTACCTGACCGTGGACGGCGCCAAGATGAGCAAGTCTCGCGGCACCTTCGTGATGGCCCGTACCTTCCTCGATGCCGGCCTGGAGCCGGAAGCGCTGCGCTACTACTACGCCGCCAAGTCCGGCGGTGGCGTCGACGATCTCGACCTGAACCTGGGTGACTTCATCGCCCGCGTCAACGCCGACCTGGTCGGCAAGTTCGTCAACCTGGCCAGCCGCTGCGCCGGCTTCATCAGCAAGCGCTTCGACGGCCAGCTGGCCGCGCAGCTCCCCGATGCGGCGCAGTACCAGCGCTTCGTCGATGGCCTGGCGCCGATCCGTGAAGCCTACGAGCGCAACGACCCGGCCGCGGCGATCCGCCTGACCATGACCCTGGCCGACGAAGCCAACCGCTACATCGACGACGTCAAGCCGTGGGTCATCGCCAAGCAGGAAGGCGCCGATGCGCAGCTGCAGGCCGTGTGCAGCCAGGGCCTGAACCTGTTCCGCGTGCTGGTCACCGCCCTGAAGCCGGTGCTGCCGGCCACCGCCGCGCAGGCCGAGGCCTTCCTCGCCGCGCCGGTGAATGACTGGACCGAGCTGGCGCAACCGCTGCTGGGACACCGCATCACCGAGTACACCCCGCTGTTCACCCGTATTGACCCGAAGAAGATTGACGCCATGATCGACGCCTCCAAGGACACCCTGCAGCCGGCGGCTGCCGCTGCCCCCGCCGCCAAGCCGGCCGCCCCGGCTCCGGCCCCGGCCAAGGACGAAGCAAAGAGCGCCGACGCCCCGGCCTACATCGGCATTGACGATTTCGCCAAGCTCGACCTGCGCATCGGCAAGGTGCTGGTCTGCGAGTTCGTGGAAGGTTCGGACAAGCTGCTGCGCTTCGAACTGGACGCCGGCGAGCTGGGCAAGCGCCAGATCTTCTCCGGCATCCGTGGCAGCTACGGCGAACCGGAGAAGCTGGTGGGCCGCAGCGTGGTGTTCATCGCCAACCTGGCCCCGCGCAAGATGCGCTTCGGCCTGAGCGAAGGCATGATCCTGTCGGCCGGCTTCGACGGTGGCGCACTGGCGCTGCTGGACGCCGACAGCGGCGCGCAGCCGGGCATGCCGGTCCGCTGATGCCTGCAGCGGGCGTGGTTGCGGCCACGCCCGCCGGCAGCTCCGGCCCCGGGAGGCAACGCGATGGGAAGCAACGCAATGGAACTGGCGCTGTTCGACTTCGACCACACCGTGACCACCTGCGATACCTATGGCCGCTTCCTGCGCCGCGTGGCCACCGCCGAACAGCTGGCACAGGCATGGTGGAAAGTCGGGCCGTGGCTGGCCGCGTACAGGCTGAAGCTGATCTCGGCCGAACGCATCCGTGCACGCGTCACCCGCCTGACCTTCAGTGACCGCCACAGCGATGACATCGCCACGCTGGCCGCAGGCTTCTCGCGCGAGTTCCTGCCCGACGTGGTGCGCCCGGAAATGCTGGAGCAGATTCGCTGGCACAAGGAACAGCGGCACACCGTCGTGATCGTGTCCGGCTCGCTGGACCTGTACCTGCGGCCGTGGTGCGAGCAGCTGGGCCTGCAGCTGATCTGCAACCGGCTGGAAAGCCAGGACGGCCGCCTGACCGGCCGTTACGCCGGTGGCGACTGCGGTCCGCGCAAGGCCGAGCACATCCGCCGCCAGTTCGATCTGTCGCGCTACGTGCGCATCCATGCCTACGGTGACAGTTCCGAAGACAAGCCGATGCTGGCGCTGGCCCACGAGCGCTGGTTCCGCGGCAAGCCCCTGAAATAACCCAACGCGCAGCCTTCGCCACGCATGAGCCTGATCCCGCCCCTGACCGAACGCCTCGACCGCCTGCTGCCGCAGACCCAATGCGGGCAATGCGGCTATGACGGCTGCCGCCCGTACGCGCAGGCAATGGCACGTGGCGAGGCGGGTGTGGACCGCTGCCCGCCGGGTGGCGACGCCGGTGCACGGGCGTTGGCGCAGGTGCTGGGCGTACCGGCGATTCCGTTCGATCGTTCGCGCGGCGAGCACAAGGCGGCCCAGGTCGCGTTGATCGTCGAAGCCGACTGCATCGGCTGCACCAAGTGCATCCAGGCCTGCCCGGTGGACGCCATCGTCGGCGGCGCCAAGTACATGCACACGGTCATTGCCGACCTGTGCACCGGCTGCGAGCTGTGCATCCCGCCGTGCCCGGTGGACTGCATCGAGCTGCTGCCGCTGTAACAGGGGTCAGATGCCTTTCCGCAGGAAAGGGACCTGACCCCATCCCGCAGTTACGGCACCGCTGCCGTCACCACGATCTCGACCTTCCACTCGGCGTGGGCGAGCTTGGCTTCGAAGGTTGCGCGGGCCGGGGTCGCGCCCTCGACCACCCACTCGTCCCACGCCTTGTTCATGCCGTCGAAGTCGGCGATGTCGGCCAGGAACACTTCCGCACGCAGCACGTGCTGGCGATCGCTGGCGACCAGCGCCAGCAGCTTGTCGATCTCCGCCAGCACCTGCCGGGTCTGGCCGGTGATGTCCTGGCTGGTGTCTTCCGGAATCTGGCCGGAGAGGTAGGCGACCTTGTTGTACACGGTCATTTCGGACATGCGCGGTCCGACGTCGTAACGCTCCATCATGGGCGTGGCTCCTGCGGGTGATCAGGCCCGCATTGTCCTCCAATCCGGTCAACGGTGGGTGCACGGGTCCCCGCGCGACACGTCACTACCGGGCTCCGACACATCCGCTGGTCAAATGGCGGCGACAGGCGCACGATGCGCCACGCCCCGCGTTGACACCGCACTCGCCCCTCCTGACGCACCCTTGCGCCGATGACCGCAGCCACCAACCCCGCCGCCGCTTCCTCCACCCCGGCATGGAAGCGGGTTATCACCATTGTCGTTCCCCTGCTGATCCTGTCGCTGGCCCTGCATGGCCTGGCCAGTGAATTCGATGAGCACGGCTACCGCGCCATCCGCCAGGCATTCCGCCAGCTCAGTGGCCTGCAGATCACGCTCACCGTGATGCTCGGCCTGGCCAGCTACGCCTGCCTGATCGGCTTCGATGCCATCGGCCTGCGCCGCAGCGGCATCCGCGTGCATCCGGCACGCATCGGCATCACCGCCTTCCTTGCGCATACGCTGGGCCAGACGGTGGGCTTTGCCGCGTTGACCGGTGGCGCAGTGCGCCTGCGTGGCTACCGCAGCGCCGGCCTGGACCTGGCGCAGATCGGCCAGGTGGTGCTGATGAGCACGCTCGGTTTCGTATTCGGTGCGTGGCTGTTGATCAGCGTGGCGCTCTGCATGGAACCGGCGGCAGCGGCGTTGGCATTGCCACTGAATCCCGATGCCGTGCGCATCGTCGGCATCGTCGCCCTGCTCGCCTATCTGGGTACCGTGCTGCTGGTCGGTCGCGATGGACGGCAGTTCAGCGTGTTCGGACATGCGTTGTGGCTACCCGACCGCCGCACCATGCTCGGCGTCACCGTGCTCAGCGTGATCGAACTGGTACTGGCCAGCGCCGCGTTCTATGTGCTGCTGCCGGACTCGACGCCCACCGGCCTGCCCGGCTTCGTCGGCCTGTACCTCGTCGCGGTACTGGCCGGCCTGGTCTCGACCGTGCCGGCCGGCCTGGGCGTGTTCGAATGGAGCCTGTTGAAGCTGTTGCCCCAGGTGGCACCGGCGGCGGTGCTGGCGGCCGCGTTGATCTACCGCGTGACCTATTACGTACTACCGCTGGTGCTGGCCACGTTGCTCGCCCTTGCGCCCGCGCTGCGCCAGCCGCTGCAGGCCAGTGCCGGGGCAACCCGCGCCGGCTGGAACGCACTGCGCCCATGGTTGCCGCAGATCATCGCGCTGGCGGTGTTCAGCATCGGCGCCGCGCTGGTCATCGATGGCACCCTGCCCACGCCACGCCGGCACCTGGTGAATGCCTCGCTGCCGATCCTGGAAACCTCGCACCTGATCGGCAGCCTCAGCGGTGTTGCGCTGCTGCTGATCGGGCAGGGCCTGGCCCGTCGCAGCCACGCGGCGTGGATGCTGGCGATGGCGGTGTGCGTGGTCACCCCGCTGCCGCTGTGGCTGCGCGGTGGCCAACCGTTGATCGCCGTCTCGGCGGTGCTGGTGGCGATGGCGCTGTGGGCCGCGCGCCGCGAGTTCTACCGCCAGGGTGCGCTGCTGGATGAAGCCTGGTCCTGGCCGTGGCTGCGCAACCTGGGCCTGGTGCTGGTGGCAGTGACCTGGCTGCTGTTCTTCACCTACAGCCATGTCGAATACCAGAACGAGCTGTGGTGGCAGTTCGCGGTCTCCGGCAACGCACCGCGCGCGTTGCGTGCGTTGCTGGTGGTGGCCATCGCGCTGGTGATGTTCGGCCTGGCGCGGCTGCTGCACAGCACACGCAGCCCGCTGCCCGCCGCCGATGAAGCGACGCTGCAATCGCTGGCGCCGGTCCTGGCCGGTGCCACCGACACCCAGGCCTGCCTGGTGCTGACTGCTGACAAGGCAGTGCTGCGCGATGAAGCGAAACTGGGCTTCGTGATGATGCAGCGCTATGGGGGTTCGCTGATCGCGATGGGCGACCCGGTCGGCCCGCCGGACGTCGCCCGCGCATTGATCTGGCGCTTCCGCGAGGAAGCCGACCGCCTCGGCCTGCGCCCTGTCTTCTACCAGGTCGGCGAGTCCTACTGGCAGACCTATCTTGACCTCGGCCTGGGGCTGGTCAAGCTGGGCGAAGAAGCGATGGTGCCGCTGCATGATTTCGGCCTGGAAGGGCGCGAGCGCGCCGACCTGCGCCAGGCCTGGAACCGGGGCAAGCGGGGTGGCCTGTCCTTCCGCGTGGCGCCCGTGGAGGAAATTCCCAGCCTGCTGCCGCGCCTGCACGCGATCTCCAACGCATGGCTGGAA
Organism: Stenotrophomonas maltophilia group sp. RNC7; assembly: GCF_030910085.1. Taxonomy (NCBI): domain Bacteria; kingdom Pseudomonadati; phylum Pseudomonadota; class Gammaproteobacteria; order Lysobacterales; family Lysobacteraceae; genus Stenotrophomonas; species Stenotrophomonas maltophilia group sp. RNC7. The sequence goes on from NZ_JAVFVN010000249.1 coordinate 6,765, forward strand.
GACAAGGCCGGCGACGAAAAGGGCTTCTCGCTCGGCAGCTACGACCCGGATTACCTGGTGCGCTTCCCGGTGGCGCTGGTCGAGGCCGAAGGCCAGATCGTGGCCTTCGCCAACCTGTGGCAGGCACCGGCCGGCGCCGAGCTGTCGGTGGACCTGATGCGCCACGTCAGCGAAGCACCGAAGGGCACGATGGACTTCCTCTTCATCGAGCTGTTCCTGTGGGGCCGCGCACAGGGCTATGCACGTTTCTCGCTGGGCATGGCGCCGCTTTCCGGGCTGGCACAGCATCGTCTGGCTGGCCGCTGGAACCGCCTGGCCGGCCTGCTGGCGCGGCATGGCGAACGTTTCTACGGGTTCAGTGGCCTACGCCGCTTCAAGTCGAAGTTCGATCCGCAGTGGCGGCCGCGCTATCTCGCCGCGCCTGGCGGCATGCACCTGCCGGCGGCGCTGCTGGACGCCACGCGCCTGATCTCTCTGGACCCGCGGCGCAACTGACGACCCGCACCACCCGGCAGGTGTCGACCTTGGTCGACACGCCAGCGCCAACACGCTGACGGGCGTGGCCCGGCGTTACCGCGGCTCGTTCTGGTGGGTGCGAACCGTTGGTTCGCACGCTCTCCGCTTCACGCCCCGCCCTTGAGGATCACCTCGGCCAGCCGATCATAGTCACCGCCGAAATGGTGGTCGCCCGGCAGCTTCACCCGCTTCACGCCGTCATTGGCCGGCAGGTCCGGGCACAGTGCGTCCTCGTCCTTGTCGCCGTACACGCACAACGTTTTTTCCGCCGGCAGCCTGGCCACTTCCGGCGCGATCGGCAGGCCGTCGCCGCCACCGCCCAGCCAGTTGCTGACATGGAATTCGAAGTCGGCCTTCCTGCCCACCGACAGCAGCACGATGCGCTCCAGCGCCTCGCGGGTACCGGCGTCGAGCTGGTTGATCGTGGCCGGCAGCACGTCGGCGCCCTGCGAGAAACCGATCAGCATCACCTTGTCGCGGTGCCACTGCTGGCGGTAGTGATCGATGATCTTCTGCAGGTCGCCCGCAAAGCCCTTCGGCGTGCGCTCACTCCAGAAGTAGCGCAGCGAGTCGATGCCGACCACGGCCACGCCGTGCTCGTTGAGCGACGACGCCACGTCCTTGTCCAGGCCGGCCCAGCCACCATCGCCGGAAACGAATACCGCCAGCGTATCGCCGCTACCGGTCGCCGGTACTTCCACCACCGGCAGGCCTTTCAGCGCGGCCGGCGGCGGTGCCAGACTGACCCCGGCCTGCGCGCCGATCACCCGCGCCGCGGCGACCAGGCCCGGCGACGCATCACCGCGCGCGGTGCGCTTGAATTCGCGCGCCATCGCCACCTGCTGCACGAACTGGCTGGCCTCGCCCACCTTGCAGCCGTGATCGCCAGCGGCACTCAACCACGGAAAATTCAGTTCGGCGGGCTGCAGCGTGTTGTGCTTCACACCATCGCCGCAGACCATGCGCTGGTGGTTGTGGTCCGGGCAGAAGCCGGTGGTGAGCAGGCCGGCAAACACCTGGGTGTCAGCCTGCGCCGCGAGCGAATAGGCCATCTCGGCACCCTCGCCGTCACCGCCGACCAGCGGCAGGTGGTAGCCGGGCAGATGCAGGGACGCCTGCAGCCAGCGCGAGAAGTTCTCGACGTCACCGGCGCCGAACGAACAGGTCGGATCACCCTCGCGCTTGAGCACGCCGCGCAGGTGCGCGATGTCCACAGCGGCAACCATGGCACCGTCGGCACGCAGGGCTTCGATCGGCAGGCGGCTGGTGTCACCACCCGGGGTGGGCTCGTGGAACCAGATCACCACCCGCTGCGGCGTGCCGGCCGGCATGTGCACCGGAATCTGCTCGAACCGCCCATGGCTGAACTGCTGCGGGGTCCCCGCCGCCGTCGCCGGCAGCGCGGCCAGCGCCAGTACCACACCCATTGCCCTGCCCAGCCCTGCACGCTTCATATCGCATCCCCGATGGAATGCGCACACGATACGCCGCCACCGCGTGCACGGCACGTACCGGTGCAGGCCGTTGGCGATTCAGTCGGCCGTGGTACGCCGACTGCGCCGGTACAGTGCCAACGCCAGGTACAGCAGCCAGCCTACGATCACCACGATCACGACCTTCTGGCCCAGCCCGCGCGGCGGACCGGCGCGCCACAACACATGCAGCCACAACAGTACGAACGCCAGCCAGGCCCAGCCCCAGAGCAGGCCCGCGGCGGACTGCCAACCCGGTTCGCGGCGCAGGTACCAGGCCTGCAGCAGCATGCCGACGCTGGCACACAGGAACGCGGTGTTGGCCGCCAGCCCATGGATGAACGGTGCCAGCAGCGGCGTCGCTTCCGGCAGCCAGCTGTCACCGATGGCGACCGTGGCCAGGCCCAGTGCCGAGACAGTGAACAGCAGCGGCGCCGCCGCGCTGCGCCGCGGGCCGATGCTGCCCCGGTAGAGGCTGATGCCGAGCAGGGCGATCGCCAATGCCAGCAGGCAGTAGGCCGCGCGCAATGCCAGCCCCCACGGCCCGTGCAGATAGAGGCTGAGCGTGGCCCGCACCCAGTCCAGATCGGTGCGTGCGAACTGGGTCCACAGCGCGGTGGCCACGAACAGCAGCAGCGCCGCCAACGCCAGCAGTGCCGCTGGGCGCGCGCGGCTCATGCGGACGCCTCCGGGTGCCGCGCCAGCCATTCGGCCAACGCCTTGCGATAGCGCTGCAGCTCGTCGGCATACAGGTCCAGCACGCACAGCGGGCAACCGCTGCCGCAGCATTCGTTCGGACCGGGTTCTTCCGGCGGCAACGGGCGGGGATCGGGATCAGGGACGGACACGGTTGGAAGCGGCAATCGGTGGAAACAGGCCCCAGTGTACCGGGCTGGTTCAGCGGCCCAGCTGCCGGCGCAGGTTGTCGCGCGCGGCCGCATCGAGTCGCTGGTGGAAGAATTCGCTGAGGAAGATGCGCGGTGCACGCAGCAGGCCCTGCAGGAAACGGCGGCGGCCGGCGCGATACAGGAAGCCCGGCACCACGCCCTTGTACTCTTCGGCCACGCCGCGGTCATAGGCGCTGAACACCGGTTCCGGCGCGGCCAGGATCGCCATGTCGCAGTCCAGGAACAACGCGGCCTCGGCATCGACATCGTCCGGGCCAAGCTCGCCATGGCGGGCAGTCAGCAGGATCAGCTGCTCGACCCGGGCCGCGTCGACCGTGGCAAGTTCCGGCGCCTGCGCGATCACTTGCAGGGCCAGCTGCGCCGAACGCGCCTCGTTGTCCTTTCGCCCCGCCACATAGATCGCATCGTGGTAGAGCGCGGCCAGGTAGACCTCGGCCGGCTGCTGCCAGCCTGGACCGTCGGCAACCTCCTGGCAGTGCTGCAGCACCGCACGTACGTGGCCGAAGTGATGGTAGGCACGTGGTGGCGTCGCATAGCTGTCCTGCAGCGCCTGCCACTGCGCCGGAGCGAGCGTCAGCGGGGAGAAGTCCATGACCGGATCATCCCGCCTGCGCCGGCAGCGGGCAAGCTGGCCATTTTTTCACCACACCCTCACAACGCCCTTCGCACGGGGCCCCAACGCGGTTGTCCACAGCTTTGTCGAGCGCTGGTCCACACCGGCTGTGGATGAACGCGCGGACCGACCAGCGGTCACTGCAGGGGGGCGCGCACAGGTCTACACTCGCCTCAGGCGGGAGCGCCCGCCGCTGCCGGGAGCCGTCATGTACCGTCCTGCCGCCCGATCCGTTCTGCTCGCACTGGCCGCATTGGCGGCACCCTCCGCGATCGCCCTGAACCCTGGCGCGAACGAAGTCCCTGCGCTCACTGCCAGCACCGCCGCGCCGACGATTCCGACGCCGCAGCAGGTGTTCGCGATTCCACCGGCCATGCTCGATATGCTGCACACCCAGGTGACCCGTCGCAGCTATTCGCGCGAGCAGCGCCTGCAGGCGCTGGTGGAGATGATCTTCGACCGCCATGGCATGGACCTGCAGTACGACGCCGACGCGACCCTTACCGTCAGCGAGATCTGGCAGCAGCGACGCGCCAACTGCCTGGCCTTTACCCTGATGTTCGTCGCGCTGGCACGCGAAGCCGGCATCCAGGCGCGCGTGCAGGAGGTCGGCCAGGTGGTGTCGTGGTACCAGGACCAGGCCCAGGGCCTGGTCTACAGCGTAGGCCACGTCAATGCCGGGGTCGGCTTCGCCGGCCGCTTCGCCACCGTCGATCTGGATCGCAATGTGCTGTACGACCGCCGCGGGCCGCTGCCGATCAGCCAGGCGCGGGCGTTGGCGCACTTCTACAACAATCGCGGTGCCGAACGCATGGCCAGCGGCGACATGGCGGGCGCACGTACCTTCTTCGATACCGCGCTGGCGCAGGACGGCAGCTTCGCTGCCACCTGGAACAACCTGGGTGTGCTGGAAAACCGCACGGGCGATACCGCCGCCGCGCGACGGGCACTGGAAAGGGCGCTGCGACTGGACGGCCGCCAGGATGCTGCACTGACCAACGCCAGCGCCCTCTACCGCAAGCTCGGCATGATTGCGCAGGCCCAGGCACTGGAGCAGCGGTTGCAATCGGTGCAGCGCGAAGACCCGTTCGCGCAGTACCTGCTCGGAGCCGAGGCCGAACGCGCCGGGCAACTGCAGCAGGCGATCCGCTATTACCGGAAGGCCGTGCGCCTGTACGACACCGCGCACCAGTTCCACTTCGGGCTGGCGCGGGTCTATTTCCTGGCGGGCCAGCTCAAGCACGCTGATCGTGAGCTGCTGCGTGCACGGGAACTGGGCGGGGCGCCGCAGCAGGCGCGCTACCAGGCCAAGCTGGACAGCCTGGCCCGCTGGCGCGCACGGCAGCAGGCCAGGCGCTGAAGGCCGGTCAGGCCTTCTTGAGGAAGCAGGTCTTCAGGACCAGGCCCTTGATCTTGTCCGAATTGCCTTCGATGTGCTCGGCATCGTCCTCGACCAGGCGGATGTTGCGGATCACGGTGCCCTGCTTGAGCGGGATCGAGGAGCCCTTCACCTTCAGGTCCTTGATCACGGTGACGGTGTCACCGGCCTGCAGGGTATTGCCGTTGCTGTCACGCACGACCAGGGTCGAACCGGCACTTTCCTCGGCGGTCCATTCGAAGCCGCAGTCGGCGCAGATCCACAGCGCGCCATCGGCGTAGGTGTTTTCCAGGGTGCACTGCGGGCAGGCAGGGGCAGAAGACATCAGCAAGTACCTCAAAGTGAATCAACAGCCGCCATTGTAACCGCCCGGCTCCCCTGGCCTTTTCCGGGCAGTACGCCGCGACCTCCTTGACCCGGCCCGGAACAGGAAACTGCGGGACCTTGCAGTCGGCGGCGAACTGCAGCAGAGTGCGCGGCCCCTGATCGCCCCCGGAACTCCCCATGCGCCTCGGCATCGACTTCGGTACCAGCAACTCCGCCGCCGCCATCGTGCATGAAGGGAAGCTGCTGCCGATCCGCTTCGGCGACGCCGAGCAGTTCCGGACCAGCGTGTACTTCCCCGGCGTGGTGCCCGACCCGGATGACTTCCAGCTCGATGACGGCCAGGAGCACCAGCTGCAGCAGATGATCAACAGCGCTGCGCGTGCGGCGCGCGCCGCCGGCCAGGAACGCACGCCGCAGGCGCTGCGCCGCGAAGCCCTGCGCGCGCTGCGCCGGGAATGGATGGAGGCCCGTGCCGGCAAGGAACGCAGTGCCAGCGACCTGCTGCAGAATGCGGTCTACGGTGACGAAGCGCTGGAAGCCTATTTCGAGGAACACGAAGGCAACCTGGTGCAGAGCCCGAAATCGATGCTCGGCTACAACCTGCACCCGCGCGCCAAGCAGACCATCACCGGCATCGCCGCGCACATCCTCGAACACATCCGCCTGACCGCCAGCGCCCAGCTTGGCCAGCCGCTGCGAGCGGCCCTGCTCGGGCGTCCGGTGCAGTTCCGCAGCTCGATCGGTGCGGCCGGCAATGACCAGGCGCTGGACATCCTGCGCGAAGCCGCCCGCCAAGCCGGATTCGACCAGATCGATTTCCTCGAGGAACCAGCCGCGGCGGCCATGCACTATCACGCCGAAAGCCGCGAACGGCACCAGGCCGTGATCGTCGACATCGGCGGCGGTACCACCGATATCGCCCACGCCGAAGTCGGCGGCGACGACGCCCCGCGCATCCACCGCGCCTGGGGCATCGCCCGCGGCGGTACCGACATCGACCTGGCGCTGAGCCTGTCCAGCTACATGCCGCTGTTCGGCCGCGGCATCACCCGCGTGCCCGCCCACCACTACGTGGAAGCGGCCACCGTGCAGGACATGACCCGCCAGCGCGACTTCCGCCAGCACAAGTATGACCATGTCGACAATCCGTGGGGCGCGCGCCTGCAGGCCCTGCAGGACACCGGCAATACCGCCCGCCTGTACCGCGACGTCGAGCGCGCCAAGATCGCCCTCAGCGCCGCCAGCGAACATCGCAGCACGCTGGACTACATCGCCCGCGACCTGCATGCCGACAGCAGCGCCGACGGCCTGGCCGCAGCCGCCCATGGTTATCTGGAGCAGCTCCGGGAGCTGCTGGCCCAGGTCCGCAGCGACATCGGCGGCGACCCGGACGCGGTGTTCCTGACCGGCGGCATGTCCCGCGCCGGGTATCTGCGCCAGGCCGTTGCGGAGGCCTTCCCGGGCGCCCGCATGGTCCACGGCGAGCCCTCGCTGGGCGTGGTCCAGGGCCTTGCGCTGGCGGCAGCCAGCCAGGATTAACAAAACGTTACGCGATCCAAGTTACTCTTGGTCGGCTAGAACCCTGCTGCACCTTCCACCGGCCACGCCGGTGTGTGTCCACGGTGCAGCCTGGCCCGCCCTGCGGGCCTAGCGGCCATGCCTTCCTGGCTCGTTCATGGTCCGCGTACCACCGGAGCCGCCATCGAGACCCGCTTTGGGCACCCGCCAGGCCCCTGAGGCCTTACAACCTGACGCAGCACATGCACCCATCGACTGCCGCCGTTGTGACGCGGTCTGTTGCCGGCTGCCCGTGTTGCTGCAGTCCGGCGACCACGTGCCCGGCCAGTTCCTGTCACGCGACACCCACGGCCGTGCCGTGATGGCGCGCAACGAGGAAGGCTGGTGTGCGGCGATCGATCCCTATCACCTGCGCTGCACGATCTATTCGCAGCGCCCGGCGATCTGCCGCCAGTTCTCGATGGGCGGCAGTGACTGCCGCCGCGAGCGGCAGGACTACCTGCGCCAGGCTGATGCCTGGGCGCTTTCCTCCCCTTCCACCTGACAGGAGCAACCATGCCCCGCAAGGCAAAGACCCCCGCGAAGGCCAGCAACAGCATCCGCAGCGAACGCAAGGGCGCGGCCGCCAGCACCGTGGTCAGCAGCGATTCGATCGCTTCGGACCTGGCAGCGTTCCGCAAGGCCGGTGGCAAGATCGAAGTCCTCGGCACCACCTGGGCGCTGAAGAAAGCCAGCTGACCCAGTAGCGACCGCGGCGGCGCTGCCGCCGCGGCCTGCCGGATCGCGCTCAGCGATCCAGGCTTACCCGAACACTGCCCGAATGCGACTGGATGCGGATATCACCGTCGCCGCTGCCCAGCCGCGTGTCAAGATGGCTGCCGGGGCCGTAGCGCGGCCGCTCCACCTGGCCAGCATCGCTGTTGATCGACCCGCTGAAGCTGTTCACCGACAGCTGCGCCGAGACGGCGCGCGGCAGGCGCAGGTTGACCGACGCACTCACCGATTCGACATTGATACGGCCTCCCGGCGCCAGCCCGGCCGCCGACAGGTCAATACTGCCCGATACGGTTTCCACCGCCAGCCGCTGCACCCGCCCGGCATCGACCTCGACCCGGCCGGATACCGTCTGTGCACCGATGTCGCCGGACACGCCGCTCCCGGCCACGATCCGGCCACTGACCGTATTTACGTCCAGCTTCGGCGTCTGCAGGCGCGCGCTGACACCGCCACTGACCGTATTGAGCTTGCTGTCACCGCTGCGACCGGAGGCGCTGAGGCTGCCGCTGACGGTGTCGGCCTGCAGGCGGCGCACGTCGATGCCACTGATGTCCTGGCTGGCACTGACCGTGCTCAGCAGCAGCTCCACCGAGCGCGGCACGTTCAGCACCAGCGTTGCGCCGCCGTTGTTGCTGCGACGCGGATACTCGATCTCCCAGCGGACGCGGTTGGCACTCTTTTCCTGGCGCAGCTGCAGGCCATCACTGAGCGTACCGGTGAGCTGCACGTCGTTGCGGTCCCAGCCACGCACGGTCACCTTGCCGGCCACGTTGCTCAGTTCGATGCGGCCGCCGGCGGCTAGATTGTGGCGTTCGTCGATCCGGGTGTCAGCCAGGGCCACCGCGGGCAGCAGCAACAGCGCGGCGCAGCAGGTCATCAGGGTTCGTGTCATCGGGGGTCTCCTCAGGTCGTCAGGCCGGACTCGGCGGCATAGGCCGCCTGCCGGGTCAGTTCCAGCCGCAGCGCATAGGTGCGCTTGAGCTGGCCAAGCAGGTGAGGCGCACGTGGGTCCTGCGCCAGCGCGGCCTGGATCTGTGCCGCGCTTTCATCCAGTTCGTGCAGCGCCGGCTGCCATTCCGGTGCCCGGCCTGCGGGCAGCGCGGCCACCGCCTGCCGGTACTGCTCGGTCATCGCCGCAGCCTGCAACTGCAGCGTGGACGGCACCGGTATATCCGGCTGCGCATGCCGCCAAGGGGCCACGGCGTAGATCGCCAGGCTGGCAGCCAGGACAGCGCCGGCCGGCAACCACCAGCGGCGCCGCGAACGCGTTGCCAGGGCCACCACCTTGCCGGTTGGCGCAGGTGCTGCCTCTGGTTCACGCGGCGGCAGCCGGGCAGACAGGCGTGCCCAGCCATCGGCCGGTACATCGCGCTCATTCGGCAGCGCGCGCAGCCGGGCTAGCAGATCGTGATCGCAATCGTGTTCGTGTGTACTCATGTCATGTCTCCCAGCCGTGCGCGCAGCAGGCCGCGCGCACGATGCAGCTGTGCCTTTGAACTGCCGACGGCCATCTGCAGCTGCTCGGCGATTTCCTGGTGTTTCCAGCCTTCGATGTCGTGCAGTACCAGTACCGCACGCGCCCTCGGAGGCAGCGTCGCGAGTGCGCGCTCCAGGTCGCGCTCGGTACCGGCACAACGGTCGTGCACCGCCAGCTCCTGCAGGCCGCCGTCGACCTCCTCCAGACTGTCGTGGTCCTGCCCGGCGGCGCGCCCGCGCAGTTCCATCAGTGCGGCGTTGACGCCCAGCCGGTGCAACCAGGTCGACAGGCTGCTTTCGAACCGGAACCCCGGCAGCGCCTTCCATGCCTGCAGGAACGCTTCCTGCAGGGCATCCTCGGCACGCGCCTGCTGGCCCCCGCACAGGCGCCACAGTACGGCGAACACGCGCGGCGCATGGCGCCGGTACAGCAGTTCGTAGGCCGCAGTGTCACCGGCGGCGGCCGCCCGCACCAGGGCGGGTTCGTCGACAGGGGCGTGGGCGGCAGGCGGCGCTGGCATGGTGGTGTCGAGCATATCGTTTGGATGCGGCGACCCGGAAAAAGGTTTAGAGCCGATTGCCATCGCCGATCAAGGCCATGCAACCTTTTCGACGATGGCTGCATCCATGCAAGGTCATTCGAGAAAACACCTCCAGGGAGTTCCGCCATGTCCAGCCCATCCTGCGCCGCCCTGCTGGTAATCGTCGCTTGCGTCGTGCTGCAGGCATCGGGCCTGTCCTTGCGGTTGTGGCCCGACAACGGCCGCGCCTGCCTGCAGCAGGATCGCCAGGAGCTGGTCTGCCTGGCGTGGTCACCGATGGTCGAAACCCCGGCACGCGCCGGGTAACATCGAGGCCGTTCCCGCCACCTGTTTTCGCCCCCATGATGTTGTCGCTGAAGGATCACCTGCCGGCCTGGAGCCACCCATGGCTGAACTACGCGGGCGTGGCCCTGCAGATCGTGCTGGTGCTGCTGGTCGCCTGGCTGCTGCGGGTACTCGCCCGTCGCCTGATCCGGCGCTTTGCCGAGCACTACACGCTGCCGCCCGAAATGGCGATGGGTGCACGCCGGATCACCAGTTTCGTGGTCTATTTCAGTGCCCTGCTGTACATCCTCAGCCTGCTCGGCGCGAAGCCGTCGGTGCTGTGGACCGCGTTTACCGGCTTCGCCGCCGTGGGCGCGGTGGCCTTCTTCGCGGCCTGGAGCGTGCTCTCCAACATCTTCTGCACGTTGCTGATCTTCACCACTCGCCCGTTCCGCCTGCATGACTACATCGAAGTGCTGGAGAACGGCGAGAAGCCGGGCCTGAAGGGCCGGGTGATCGACGTGAACCTGATCTACACCACACTGCAGGAAACCGGCGACGGCCACGAAGGCACGGTGCTGCAGCTGCCGAACAACCTGTTCTTCCAGCGCACGGTGCGCCGCTGGCGTGACCCGGCGCAGGCACCCGGCGGCATCCAGGGCGACGGCTGAGGGTGGGGTTTTCGGCAGGGCTGCGCCCTGCACGCGCCGAAGCCTTCAAGCCAAGGCAACAGCAACAGCAAAAGCTGGCATTCCGTGGGGTGGCGGGGCGGTGTCGGAGTGCGGGGACGCCGCAAGTACGTCCTTGCAGGCTTGGCAGCCGCTTGCTCGTGTGCGCTTTCCTGCGCACACGGCAAGACCGGGGTTGGGCGTCCTGCCCAACCCGCCCGAGGCATGCCTCGGGCCCATGCGGCTGACACCCCGCACTCCGACACCGCCCCACCTCCGACAGATTTCCGCGATCGGGTAGATCCCGCCATGCGTGGATAAATTTCCATCGAAATCGAAAATTTCGATATCGG
>NZ_JAVFVN010000260.1:0-344 GCF_030910085.1 Stenotrophomonas maltophilia group sp. RNC7
TACGGGAGAATGAAATCCGTCAGTTCTTTGTAAAACGAGTCCCAGCTTGAGCGCTCCTGTTGCAGGGCGCCGTAGCGGGTCATATACTTGTCGCGCGGTACATTCGCGGGCTTCTGTTGTGCCATCGTTAAAGCCCCAGAAGCGTGTTCTTTGACAGGTCCAGGTCGCTCGGGTTAACCCCCGTCGTAGCCCCCGCGGTCAGCAGCGTGCCGGCGGACGACGAACCACCACCCCCGCCACCCCCGCCACCAGCGCCCTTGCGCGCGGTCCTGGCGGCTTGCTGAGCGGGCTGAGCTGGCTCGCTCTCGAGACCTGCTGCGATGCGTTGCTTACGCAGTGCCTCT
>NZ_JAVFVN010000277.1:0-607 GCF_030910085.1 Stenotrophomonas maltophilia group sp. RNC7
ACCTTTTGAATATCAATATCTTTTTTTATGTCTACAAGCATTTTTTTATAAGTTTGCTTAACGTCAATTTCTTCATAAAAATCAATGAAATTGAGAGTAGGAATACATAGGTTCCATCGTGCTCTATCATCGCATTCATAAAGAAGGTGATTGTTAGTTTGTTCTAATAAATCTTCACTACATGCATGAGATAGCGTAAGAAAGTTCTCAACATATTTATGGTATTTATTAAGGGATTCTAAGGAACGATAGGGAATTAAAGTAACAATCCAACATTTTAAAGCTTGAACGATAAGAGTAGAATCTACATTCCAAAATGTCATTCTTTCTCTCATAGTTGAAAAATTAAAGTAAACGCTCGAATGACGAGTGTCGCATATAAAGCGCCACTCATCATTTTCAAAAGTACCTTCAATCAGTAATCCTTTTGACTTTTGCTCTTCTAAAATTTCAATTGCTTGTTGAATCATATTATCTACATAGAACTGGAAATCATTGAATTCTTCAAAGGTTTCTTCAATTGCTTTGTCTTCCATTACAGACATGCTTATCGCCTACCTTAACGTTGAATAGTTACATACTCTTTAATATTAGGAATTGATCGTAA
>NZ_JAVFVN010000386.1:0-318 GCF_030910085.1 Stenotrophomonas maltophilia group sp. RNC7
GCAAAGGTGGAAATTGATTGTGTTGCGTATAAGCGCCCGTGACCTGACGCGACGCTCAAGGCGTGAGCGGTAGTGTTTTCGGTTGCCCGCGCCTGCCAATAACTGGATGGTGTGCGGCAACCACGCCGCCGGATGGTGCACAGCTCCTCTTCGACCACTAGCAGCGCAGCGGTCCATCCATCCCCCCACTCACCGCAAGCGCGCAGCGACCAACACCCCGCCGCAAGACATCACGTATGCCGGAATCGGCCGCCCGCGCGGCCGACTCCGGCGGGCGACGCAAGCCTCTCGCATGCCCCCTAGGTCTAACAGCGCCAC
>NZ_JAVFVN010000421.1:0-495 GCF_030910085.1 Stenotrophomonas maltophilia group sp. RNC7
ATGCCCTTGGATACTTCAATACATTTGCAGTCATTGGTGCATTGTCCATCCTTCTCGGCTTGATTCTGCTGCTGTTTTCCAAAAAGCTAACGAATATGGCCGCGATCGAGGCCGATACATTCTAGCGGTACCCTTTCATGCACACTAAAAAAAGAGCATTCAGTTAACAGCTGAATGCTCAGGCTGTCGAGAAAGTATCGACAGCTTTCTTTATGTATAATTAATTCATTACGACACCGCGTTAAACTATAACGAATTTATACGAACGGATGGTGTTGTTATGATGACCGCCGCGGTACAGAACATGAAAAAGATCGCCCTCCACCTGGAAAGGAGGCGATGAGGACAAAATTCATCTTCATCGCCTTTTAGATTGCTCTTCATAAATGAAAGAGAAACCCGAAGTTTTGAAAAAACGTGGGTTTCTCTACAATCTGAGGTGATGTGTATTTAATTCACATCACCTTTTTACTTGCTTGCATAATTATATTTAAT
>NZ_JAVFVN010000457.1:0-320 GCF_030910085.1 Stenotrophomonas maltophilia group sp. RNC7
GACTTGTGGCAGTTGCGGTCCACCACCACCACGTCGCCGGCGGCGACGTTGGCGTGCCACACCACCTTGTTCGAGGTCGAGGTGCCGTTGGTCACGAAGTAGCAGTGGTCGGCGTGGAAGATGCGCGCCGCGTTCAGTTCGGACTCGGCCACCGGGCCGGTGTGGTCCAGCAACTGGCCCAGTTCGTCGACGGCGTTGCAGACGTCGGCGCGCAGCATGTTCTCGCCGAAGAACTGGTGGAACATCTGGCCCACCGGGCTCTTCAGGAACGCCACGCCGCCGGAGTGGCCGGGGCAGTGCCAGGAATAGGAGCCATCCTG
>NZ_JAVFVN010000469.1:0-667 GCF_030910085.1 Stenotrophomonas maltophilia group sp. RNC7
CGCTCTCTTTCATAATGTCGAGAGCAAGATTGCAGATATCAGTTGGCGTCATTCGCCCTCACCTTCCTGTGGTGCTGGCGCGGGCGGCGGCGAGGTTTCCTCCTGCTGCTGCTCACGGCGCTGCTTCTGCTTCTTGAGGTAGAACCAAGCCAAGGGAGGGCTGTAACCGGCCATGTCAGTCGACCTTGATCGGTGCACGGGCTGGCTTCTGCATGCGCTTTGCCACTGCGCGTCGGACAGGTTCTGGCAAGGAATAAAGAGGATCATCCTTATTCGCTTCCTTAATAGCCTGATTGATTGCGCGCTGCTCCATGTTCAGTTCGTGGAGCGTCTTCTCGCGCGGTTCTTCAACGGTTTTGCTCATAGGATGCTCCAATGATAAGAGCGGCCCGAAAGCCGCTCTATGGCTATGCCTTCAATGCATCGATGATTGATTTGATCGCAGCGGTTGCCGCGGTCATGTCTGCATAGTCAGCAGTCGGGGAAACAAGAGCAGCGATCTGGGTTTTTGCCTTCAACGCGTTCCCAACTTCCGTAGAGGTCGGCGTGTAGTTGCCAGCTTTCGCAGTTGTTGCCGTTGTCCCGATAGTTGGCGCGAACGTAGCTGGCTTCCCAGTAATATCGCCCCACGCTACGGACGTTTCACCGCCACCGGCTTCAAGGGCAT